>NZ_JBBCJO010000002.1:300000-528289 GCF_037190085.1 Gemmatimonas aurantiaca | reverse complement strand
TAACCGGCTTTGCCGGGGATTCCGCGGATGGGGCGGAAACCACACGGTTCAACTGCGGGGGGTGTTCCCGTATTTATCGGTGTTGTTTCCGCCCCATCCGCACAATCCGCGGCAAAGCCGTTGCTGTTGATGAACTGGACTGTCGATAGGATCGCCCGCGACGTTCACCCCCCTCTGGCCGCCTCCCGCAGTTCCCGCCAGGCGAGTTCCACATGCTCACGATCGGTACGGATGTTGCCGATCGCCAGACGCAGCGTATAACGGCCGTCGAGTTTCGTGTGCGACAGATACACATGACCGCGCGCGTTCACCCGTTCCATGATGGCGGCGTTCAGGGCGGCGATGGTCTCTTCGCTCGCGCCCTCGGGGGCATACCGGAAGCAGACCAGTGACAACGTGACGGGCGCCGTGAGTTCCCAACCGCCTTCGAAGTGCACCATGCCGGCAAACTCACGGGCGAGTTCACAATGATGCCGGATACGCTCGGCCAGTCCTTCCGCCCCGTAGGCGCGCATCACCATCCACAACTTGAGGGCGCGGAAACGGCGGCCGAGCTGGATGCCGTAGTCCATCAGATTGGTGGTCGTGTCGGGCGTGCGGGTCACGAGATACTCGGGCAGCAGCGCGAACGCACGGCGCAGCGTGTCCGGATCGCGCGTGAACAGCACCGAGCAGTCCATCGGCGTGAACAGCCACTTGTGCGGATTGACCACCAGCGAGTCCGCACCATCGACGCCGTCGAGCAGGTAGCGCAACTCGGGCACGATGGCGGCCACCCCGCCGTACGCGGCGTCCACATGCACCCAGCAATCGTACTGCCGCGCGATCTGCACGAGGGCGGGCACCGGATCGACGCTGGTGATGCTCGTCGTGCCGACACAGGGGACGACGGCGATGGGCTTGTACCCCGCGGCCACATCGGCGGCGATCGCGGCCTGGAGCGCGTCGGGGCGCATGCGGAAGTGTTCGTCCACCGCGATCTTCACGCAGTTCTCATGACCGAGTCCGAGCGCCATGACCGCCTTGTCGATGGACGAGTGCGCGTGCTCGCTGCAATAGACCCGCAGGCGTGGCATATCCGTGCGCCCGGCGAGACCTCTGGTGCGCACATCGAGACCGGCACGTTCGCGTGCGGCTGCGAGCGCGTAGAACGTGCTCACGCTGGCCGTGTCGGTGATCTGGCCCGACCAGCCGCTGCCCAGTCCCATCAGTTGGCGCAGCCAGTCGAGTGCGAGTTCTTCGAGTTCGGTGATCGCGGGGCTGGTGACCCACAACATGCCGTTGGCATTGAGTGCGGCCGTCAGCAGTTCACCGAGGATGCCCGGATAGGAGCCCGAGTTGGCGAAGTAGGCGAAGAACCCCGGGTGATTCCAGTGGGTGATCCCGGGCAGGATGGTGGCATGGAAGTCCCGGAGCATCGCGTCCAGCGGCTCACCGTGGAGTGGCGGTGAGGCGGGCAGGGCGTTGCGCACATCGCCGGGCCGCACCCGGCTGCGCACCGGATGCGCCGATGGGTTTTCGAGGTACTCGGCGATCCAGTCCACCACGGCGTGCGCCGCCCGGCGGAAATCCGCGGCGGGCAAGTCGCCAGTCGGCAGATCGCCAGTCGGCAGATCGCCAAGCGGGAGATCGCCGGCTGGTCGGTCGGCAGTGGGCGAAGCCACCGCGGCGTGAGGTTGCCGCGGGGCAGGGGTGGAGGCGCTGGATGCATCGGTCATGTCACGGAAGCTCATCATCCGGCGCACTTCCGGCCAGTTGCAGGGGAATCGCAGTTGCGGTCGCCGGGCGGGCTTCGTAGCGTCAGGTATGACTGGTTCTTCCCGGCGCGACTTCCTGCGCGACTCGGCGGTGATCGGTGCCGCCTCCCTGCTGGCCCCCGCCACGATGGTGGCGTCCACGACTTCCGACGGTGCCCCTGATGTACCTGGTGCCACGGCGGCAACCACAGGGCTGACCCCGCACCCGGGACCGCTGCACGAGGTGGCGCAGGACGAGGCCTACTGGAAGAAGGTGGCCGATCAGTATCGCGTCACGAATGCCGTCACCAATCTCGAAGCCGGCTACTGGGGACTCATGTCGCAGCCCGTGCTCGCGAAGTATCACGAGCACATCGACCGCATGAATCGCGAGAACTCGTATTTTGCCCGGCGCGAGTTTCCGGCCCTGTGGCGTTCGGCGCGGGAGCGGGTGGCGCAGTTCGTGGGTGCGAAGCCCTCGGAGATCGCGCTGTCACGTGGCGCCACGGAGGCGTTGCAGGCGCTGATCAGCCAGTACAACAAGGTGGGCGCGGGCGACACGGTGATGTACGCCGATCTCGATTACAACGCGATGCAGTGGGCGATGAACGGCCTCGCGAAGAGTGTGGGCGCGAAAGTGGCGACACTCGACATCCCGGAGCCGGCCACGCATGCGAACATCCTCGAGGCCTACACGCGCGCGCTCGACGCCAATCCGCGTACCAAACTGCTGCTGCTCACGCACTGCAACAACAAGACCGGCCTGCTGCTGCCCGTGAAGGACGTGGCCACACTGGCCCGCAGCCGTGGTGTGGACGTGGTGGTCGATGCCGCGCACTCGTTTGGACAGATCCCCCTGTCCATGGACGCGCTGGGCGCCGACTTCGTGGGCATCAATCTCCACAAGTGGATCGGCGCCCCGGTGGGAGCCGGCGCGATGTACATCCGTGAAGGCCGTCTCGATGCCATCGATCTGGCGCATGCCGACGAGAGCGCGCCGCCCACGCGCATCGACAGCCGTCTGCACACCGGCACGGTGAATTTCGCCACGATGATGACCATTCCCGATGCCATCGATTTTCAGCAATCCATCGGCATTCCGCAGAAGGGTGCGCGTCTGCGCTTCCTGCGTGATCGCTGGGTGAAGGCGGTGCGCGATGTGCCGGGTGTGGATGTGCTCACGCCCGACGATGCCGATCTGGCGGGCGCCATCACCTCGTTCCGTCTGCATGGACGGGGCACGTCCCAGGCCAACGCCGCCATCGCGCGCACGTTGCTGGAGGAGTTCGGGCTGTTCACCTTCCAGCGCAACGGCATCGCCAAAGGCGACTGCGTGCGCGTGACACCCACCCTCTACAACACACCGGCCGACGCCGATAAGCTGGCGTCGGCCATCAAGACCATCGCGGCGCGGGGATGACGCTCAGGGTGTCTTCGGAATCCCGCCGCTGACGAGAAATTCGAGCGCGACGTTGGCCATCGCGCGTGTGCCCACGGGCAGCGCGGCGTCATCGCCCTGAAACAGCGGCGAGTGGTTGCCGGCTACGTTGAACAGATCCACGTTCGGCGGGGTCACGGCGAGATTGAAGAAGAAGCCCGGTGCCTTGTCGGCGAATCGCGAAAAGTCCTCGCCGGCCATGCTCGGGCTCTTCGATTCGAAGGCGCCCTTGCTGCCCGCCACCCGCTTGAGGGCGGGCGAGAACCGGCTGACCATCGCCGCGTTGTTGAGCGTGCTGCTGTACCCCAGCTCGACGTGCACGTCCGCCGTGGCGCCATGCGCCTCGGCGATCTTGGTGGCGATCGTCTTCATGCGCTCACCGATCACCTGACGCGACTTCGGGTCGAAGGTGCGGATGGTGCCGATCATCCACACCGAATCGGGAATGATGTTCTCGCGCAGCCCGCCGTGAATGGCGCCGATGGTCACTACGGCCGGCCCGGCCGTGAGATCGAGGGAACGCGAGACGATGGTCTGCAACGCCGAGACGATCTCGGCGCTGGTCACGATCGGATCCACCGAATTGGCGGGCATCGCCCCATGCGCCTGCTTGCCCTTCACGATGATCTTCCAGCTGTCGGCGGCGGCCGTGATGGAGCCCGCGCGATACGAGAGCGTGCCACTCGGGCCGGGGCCCACGTGCAGACCGAACACCCCGTCCACGCCGTTCATCGCGCCGGCATCGATCATGGGCTGGGCGCCTCCGAGAGGCGGCACTTCCTCGGCCGGCTGGAAGAGGAACTTCACCGTGCCCGGAATGCGGCTCTTCATGCCGGCAAGCACTTCGGCGGTGCCCATCAGCATCGCCGTGTGCATGTCATGACCACAGGCGTGCATCACGCCGGTTTCCACGCCGTTGTACACCGTGCGCACGGTGCTCTTGAACGGCACATCCACCAGCTCCGCCACCGGCAGTGCATCCATGTCGGCACGCAAAGCCACCGTCGGGCCGGGCTTTGCGCCCTTGAGGGTACCGATCACCCCGGGAATGCCGCCGACATTCTCCTGTACTTCGAGACCGAGCGCGCGCAGATGCGCCGCCACGAGTGCGGCGGTGCGCTTTTCCTGATATCCGAGCTCGGGGTGCTGATGGATGTCATGACGCCAGGCCGTGATCTTGTCGGCGATGGCCGCCGTGCGCCGATCGATCTCCGCCGCCAGCGCGGGATCGAACGGCGCGGCCTGCGCGGCGAGTGGCCGCGCAGAGGCGATCGCGGCCAGCGTGGACGCCGCCGCGAATGTCAGTAACGAGGAGAGGCGCATGGAGAAGCGCGTAGAAAGACGCATGACGATCCCGCTCAGTTGTCGCCGCGCGGCTTGGTTTCCTGCGGGCGCACGGTGGGATACTCGATGCCGAGCTGTTCGAGATACGTTTTGAACTTGGTCGGATCGTAGTAGAACTTCCTCTGCTGTTCCCGGAAGCGCGCCATGATGTCGGCGTTGAGATAGGTGGGCGGCTGATCGAACGGCCGGATGAAGGGCTGGTACTTCACGTCCTTCGTCTGGACGTTGTTGAAATAGTCCCACGCGTCCGACACCACCTTCGGCGTCATGAAGATGTCGAGCATGGTGAGCGCCTGCACCTTCGCGCCCGCGAGCGCGCCCTTGTGCGCGATGGGCGTGGCCATGGAGATGGCGTTGGCCCAGTTGTGTCCCGGGAGGCCCGGAATATTGGACGGATACCGCAGCGTGATCGTGGGCATGTTCCACGCCACGTCGCCGATGTCGTCGGAGCCGCCGCCGGTCCAGTTCACTGGCGTGGGTGCTCCGCGCAACTGCGTGTTCACCTGCTCCGACAGACCGAAGTCGGGTGAGCCGAGCTCTCGCTGCAATCCCTTGGCGAGCGTCTGGTCCTTGTCGTCCCACTTGGGCATGCCGACCCGGACCACGTTCTGATGCATGGCTTCGGCGATGGGCTTGCTGAAATGCGCCGACCAGCCGCTGCCGAGGATGTTCACAGTGTCGAGCTTGGTATCGGTCATCATCGCGGCGCCGGCGGCGATGCGCTTGCCGATCTCGAAGAGCTCCATCGTGCGCGGGTAGTCCTGCTCGCGGAAATAGAACCAGATGCTCGCGGTGCTGGGCACCACATTCGGCTGATCGCCACCATCGCGGATGACGTAATGCGAGCGTTGCTGCAACCGCAGGTGTTCCCGGCGGAACTCCCAGCCCTGCGCCATGAGCATCACCGCATCGAGGGCGCTCCTGCCGCGCCACGGTGCACCGGCGGCATGGGCGCTTTCTCCCCGGAACTTGAACTCGGCCGAGATGAGCGCGCTGGAACCACTCGCACCCCAGGAGACGCCGAGATCGTTGCCCACGTGCGTGAACAGGGTGACGTCGGTGTTCTTGAAGAGCCCCGCGCGCACCAGGAACGCTTTGCCCGCCATCTGCTCTTCGGCGACACCGGGCCACAGCAGGATGGTGCCATTGATCTTGTCGCGCTGCATGAGCTGCTTCACGACGATCGACGCCACGATGTTGACGGCCTGACCGGAGTTGTGACCTTCACCGTGGCCGGGACCGCCCTGGATCATGGGGTCCTTGTAACCCACGCCGGGCTTGCTGCTGGCCTGCGGAATGCCGTCCACATCGGAGCCCAGGGAGATCTCCGGTTTACCGGTGCCGTAGCTCCACTTGGCCGTCCACGAACTGGGAATGCCGGCAACGCCCTTCTCGACGGTGAAGCCTTCCTTCTGCAGCAGCGTGGTGAGGTACTTCTGGGTCTCGAATTCCTGGAAGCCGAGCTCCTGGAACGAGAAGAGCATGTCCACGATCTCCTGCACCTGCTTCGACCGGGCCTCCACCATCTGCAGCGCCTCGGCCTTGAGCTTTTCGAGGCGCGGGTCGGCGGAGGCCACGGTGGCCGCCGGGGGGGAGGCGGTCGAACCGGCTTGCTGTGCACCGGCCGGGGCGGAGATCAGAGGCACGGACGCCAATGCGAGGGCATTGAGCATCATGGTGGCGCTGCTCCGGCGGGTCGAACGGAACAGAGGCGGGAGGAAAGGCACGCGAAGTCTCCTGAAACGTGAGGCAACCAGGGTCGAACTGACCGAAGTTACGTTTCGGGCAGAGAAACCGCTCGTATCGGCCACGCGTAGGGGAGAGGTAGCCGTTTGTGGCCATTCTGTATTCCGTCCGACGTCCTCTGCATGCGCCGATTCGCTGCTTCCCCGTTGTCGCTCTCCGTGACCCTGGTGATCGGGGTGGCTCTCTCCGCACTGCCCGTCGGGGCGCAGCAGCGCCCGTCGTCCCGGGCAGGCCGTGACAGCACCCGCCGGACGCCGGCGGACACTCTCACGCGCGACCAGCGTGCGGCCGTCAGGGAGGCCACCCGCGATGCCCGGGCGATCAGCCGGCGGTTGAGCGCGGGGGACAGCGCCACCCGGGCCGCACTCGCCGATGCGGCGGCCGCGACGGCATTTGCCTCCCCCGAGGCCCGCACCATCCTGCTCAAGGCCCGCGAGGCGCGGGAGCGGCAGGACAGCGCGCTCCGCTCATACCGGGCCACGACGACCCAGCGCATGTCGGTGAGCATGGGCGCGCGCAAGCTGGGGCTCGAGAAGCTGCTGTTCCGCGGCGACAACGTGGCCGAGATCTCCTGGCGGCGCGACGTGGGCGTGTGGATCAAGCCGCAGGGCTCGCGGCTCATGGTGCCCATGGCCTCCGACGTGCACGGGGACATGGTCTCGGCGATCAGCATCCCGTATTTCCCCGGCCGTGAGCAGTTGTGGTTCCCCTCGTCGGATTTTGGCGTGGCCAAGACCGATGTGGACGAACGCGACATCATCCACCCCCTCGCGCGTGGCGCCGAGCGGTGGTACCGCTACGAGACCGGTGATTCGGTGGACATCCGCATCGCCAATGATCGGGTCATCCATCTGCGCGAACTGCGGATCACGGCGCGCAAGCCGGAATGGCGCACGTTCGTGGGGTCATTCTGGTTCGACATCGATGGCGGCCAGCTCGTGCGTGCGGCGTATCGCATGGCGGCGGAGATCGACATCTGGAGCGTGGCCAACGAAGAGACCGCGCGTGAACTGATGGAGGACAGGGAACTGGCGCCCGTGCGGGATTCCATCCTGCGGGCCCGTCTGCCGCGGGATCTCTACGTGAGAGACAGCACACGTCGTGCCCAGGCCGCGGCCCGTCGCGATCCGGATGAAGACGAAGTGCCCCGTTGGGTGGCCGCCACGTTCCGTCCGGCCAAGGCGCGTCTGGATGCGATCACCGTCGAATACGGGTTGTATCAGGGCAAGTTCTGGTTGCCGCGCGCGCACAGCGCCACGGCCAGCGCGGATTTCATGTTCATGCGGGTGCCCTTCCGCATGGACGAGAAGTTCACCTACGAGTCGGTGGACGGCGACTTCACGCTGCCGCCCCTCCCGCCCGCCCGCGATCGTCTGGCGGCGGATTCCTCGACCAACCCGGCGGTGGTCGATGTGGGGGGCAGCAATGCGCAGATCTCGCTGGGCACGGGCAGCGGGAACGATCGTCGCCGGCAACGGCGTGATTCGGTGCAGGCGGCCGTGTACGGTTCCGCCAAAGTCCGGCAATGCGAGAAAGATACGACCTGGACGCGCATCGAAAATCGGTATGAGGGCGCGGTGCGTGTCGCGTATGAATTGCCATGCGACATGAAGCGACTCAGCGAGTCGCCGACGCTGCCGTCGGAGACAGCGGGTGACGGAGAGCTGTTCGACCTGCGCAGTCAGGAGGAGCTGGTCAAGGCACTCGGATTGTCGTTGCAGACGCCGTGGGCTCCGCAGATGCCCAAAGTGCGCATCGGATCGGATCTGATGCGATACAACCGGGTGGAAGGACTGTCGGTGGGTGTCGAGGCCACGCAGACGCTTGGCGCGGGCTTCACCGCACGCGCCGTGGGACGTATTGGTCATGCGGATCTGCATGCCAATGGCGAATTCTCGCTGGCCCGCAGCACCGGCGCGCGTACGGTCACGGCCAGTATGTACCATCGTCTGTCGGCGCTCAATCCCGAATGGGCGGGGGCCCTGTCGCTGGGCCCGTCATTGCCGGCGTTCCTGTATGGCCGCGATGAAGGGTTCTACTATCGCGCGATGGGCGTCTCGTTGCGTGAGCAGCGCGAACAACGGCGCGGTGCGCTCGAATACGGTCTCTTCGTGGAACGTCAGTGGACGGCCGGTGACAGTGACGTGGTCAACACCTTCTCGTTGGCGCGCGCGCTCGGCGGTCGGCGTTTCGGGATCAACCTGGCCGCCGAGCCCGGCGCTTATGCCGGTGTGAGCGGGACGGTGACCCGGCTGTTCATCGAGCAGCCGCGAGGCCTGCGTCTCACCGGCATCGCGCGGGCGGAGGCGGCCACGGGCACCTTCGAATACGCGCGCGGGTCCATCGAAAGCACGATTTCGCGACCGCTGGGGCCGACGGCCGTGGCACTGACCGGCGCCATCGGCAGTTCCATGGGACGGGTGCCGGCGCAGCGCAGCTGGATGGTGGGCGGACTTCGCACCGTGCGCGGTCAGTTGCCGGGCACGCAGGGTGGCGACGCGTACTGGCTCACCCGTGCGGAAGTGGGAACACGTTTCGGGGCATTCCGTCCGGTGACATTCTTCGACATCGGATGGGCAGGCAGCCGCAAGACATTCGGGCAGATTCAGCCCCAGCGTGGCGCCGGGATCGGTCTTGGTCTGCTGGACGGGTTGCTGCGATTCGACATTGCGAAGGGTCTCTATCCCTTCAAGGGATGGCGCAGCGATTTTTATCTCGAAGCGCCGATCTGAACCGCGGCGTGTGAACTGATCCACGCCGATCCACGATGATGGTCCGGATCTTCGGCATTTTCCCGAAGATCCCGTTGCCATGTCGCGACTCACTGCAGCTCTGGCGCCCATGAGCCGACACTCCGAATATTGGCATTCACAAGGTCTGTCGTTCATCACTGCCGGAGTCGTTCCCTGCCTTTCGAGTTCGTGTACGCCGCGGCTTTTGCGTTGCTGCTGTCCCAGCTTCGCGACAAGGCGCCGATGTCGGATGTTCTCGCCAGCGTGCAGCGATTGTGTGCGCTTGCCCGCGTGGGCAGTGTGACGCTGCGTGCCGATGCTGCTGGCGAGGAGGTGCCGTCGGCCGTCGGGAACGCGCTCGTCTTGTTGCGGGAGGTGTTCGGCGCTCACGATCTCGAAGCCATCGATATCGCGGCGACGGTCACCGACGCCGAATTCATCAAGCTGGCCGGCATTCTGACCGGTCCTTCCTCTTCGGTGAGAGGAGGCATTCTCGAGACGGCGGATGCGTTGTCCATCTGGAATGCCCGCCTGCACGTCCGCGGTCTTTCACCGCGTCCCACGCCTCCGGGGATGCACGTCGTCGAACCGGCGGCGTGGCCGACTCCGACCGCGCCGGACGTCCCGCATGCAGCGCCTCGACCGGATGCGCACCCGGATACACGAGCGGACATACGACAGCCTCCGCCCGCTGCATCGGTGCATGTGCCGGCATCACCGGCCAGCGATGAGCCCGATGTGTCGACCGCATTGGTGCACGCCGTGGCCGCCGCCGTGGCACGGGACGATGCGGCCGAGGTGTGCCGGCTGCTCGAGCGCATCGAAGACCCGCGTCGCTATGCGGAGGCGGCCACGCGCGATGCCCTCGTGCTGGCGGTGGAACAGCTGGTGGACGTGCCCGCCGATCGCGATCGGGTGCAGGTGTTGCTCCGGCGCGCCGGTGTGGCCGGTGCGCGCGCGATCTTCACGCAGTTGATGGGATCCACCGAGATGGCGGAGCGTCGGTTGCTCTACGATGCGGCCGCCGCGCATCCGGCCATTGCCGAGGTGGCGCGTGCGCATTGCCACCACGCCATGTGGTATGTGGTTCGCAATGCCGCGGGTCTGCTCGGTGAGAGTCGTTCTCCTGCCATGATCCCCGATCTCAGCAAACTGTTGCGACACGAGGACGCGCGGGTGCGTGCGGCCGCCGTAGTGGCGCTCGGGCGCATTGGCGGACCGGTCGCCACGGCCAGTCTCGAATCGGTGCTCACCGATCCGTCCAGCGATGTGCGCAATCGTGCACTGGCCATCGTCTTTGCCTCGCCGGAGTCCGATCCGCTGGCCGACCGCATGCTGCTGGCGCTCGAGGAGGAAAGCACGCTCGAGTTCCAGCTGGAGATGATCCACTCGCTCGCGCACGTACCCACACCCCGGGCCCGTGGCCGGCTGGAAGCGTTCGTCACCATGGAGGCGAAGACGGCCGATGACTATCAGATCCGTCTCGCGGCCATGGCGGCTCTGGCGGCCGGACATCGCCCGGCCGCCGATCCGGTGTTACGAGGGCTGCTCGACGACCCGACTTCGACGATCGCCGAGCGCGCTGCCGCCTTGCTCGGCTGAGACCCGTGCGCGCAGGCGGGTGATCCACTGATCCCTGATGCGTGAGACATGCTCGGCGGCACCACGCGGCTTCACCTTGCGCCAGTGCACATGTTGATGATCCCAGTCGTCCAGCAGCCAGCGGGCCCGCGCGCTTTCCGTGCGGGCCAGATGCAGCCGCAGCAGGAGATACAGCAACGTGTCGTCCTCGGCATCCGGTTCGGCGAGCAACACCATCTCGTGATTGAGCCGACTGGCAAAGGTGTCCCCTTCGTCGAAGACATACGCCACGCCGTTGGACATGCCCGCACCGAAGTTACGACCCGCGCGCCCCAGCACGGCGACCACGCCGCCGGTCATGTATTCACAGGCATGATTGCCCACGCCTTCCACGACCGCGCAAGCGCCTGAATTGCGCACGGCGAAACGGTCGCCTGCCTGGCCCGCGGCGCACAGCACCCCGTCGGTGGCGGCATAGAGCACGGTGTTGCCGAGAATCATGTTGAGATGACTCGCGCCCTGATAACGCGCGAGACGGAAGGGACGCACGACGATCTCGCCTCCACTCAGACCCTTGCCCACGTAGTCGTTGGCTTCGCCGTCGAGCGTGAGCTGCATGCCGCGCACGGCGAAGGCGCCGAAGCTCTGGCCGGCGCTGCCCTGAAACGCGAGCTGCAACGTGCCATCGGCCAGGCCGGTATTGCCGTGCCGTTCGGCCAGCACGCCGGCAATCCGTGCTCCCACCGTGAGATGATGATTGCGGATGGTATACTGGCCACTGAACGGCAGTCCCTCGTTGACGGTGACCGCCGCATCGGCCAGGATCTGCTCGTCGAGCACCTGCAGACCATGCCGTTCGTTGCGTTCCGTGGTGCGGTGACGGGGTTCGTCGATGCGACGCGGCGGAGAGAGCACCTGCGACAGATCGAGCATCGTGGACCGCGGAAGCTCCGGCCGTTCCGCGCGTTGCAACAGCTCCACCCTGCCGATGATCTCCGCGAGGGAGCGGGCGCCCAGCAGGGCCAGTTCCGTGCGCACATCCTCGGCCAGTCTCGTGAAGAACGCGATGACGTGTTCCGGCGTACCGCGGAACTTCGCGCGCAGGTCTTCACGTTGTGTCGCGATGCCGGTGGGGCAGGTGTTGAGATGACATTGACGCGCCATGTCACATCCCAGCGCGACCAGTGGGGCCGTCCCGAATCCATAGGATTCCGCGCCAAGCAGCGCCGCGATGATCACGTCGCGCGCGTTGGTGAGGCCGCCGTCCACGCGCACCTCCACCCGATGACGCAATCCATTGGCCACCAGCACCTGCTGGGCCTCGGCGAGCCCCAGTTCCCACGGAGAACCCGCATGCTTGATGCTCGACAGCGGTGATGCGCCGGTGCCGCCATTGTGTCCGGCGATGAGCACGTAGTCGGCAAAGGCCTTCGCCACACCAGCCGCCACCGTGCCCACGCCAGACTCGGCGACGAGCTTCACGCCGACGCGCGCGCGCGGATTCACCGTCTTGAGGTCGTGCACGAGCTGTGCGAGGTCTTCGATGCTGTAGATGTCGTGATGCGGTGGTGGGGAGATGAGTCCCACACCGGGCGTGCTGTGCCGCAGGCGGGCAATGAGCTCCGTGACCTTGTGGCCCGGGAGCTGTCCGCCTTCACCGGGCTTGGCGCCCTGCACGATCTTGATCTCCAGTTCATCGGCCCGCGCGAGATACTCCGCCGTGACGCCGAACCGAGCCGACGCCACCTGCTTGATGCGGCTGTCGCGACGATCGCCCGCGGTATCGGTATCGGTCTTGGCATCCGCGTACGCCGCGGCATCTTCACCGCCCTCGCCGGAGTTGGAGCGGGCCTGGATGCGATTCATGGCGATGGTGATGGTCTCGTGTGCTTCGGGAGACAGCGCCCCGAGCGACATGGCCGATGCGATGAACCGCGCCCGAATGGCCCCCATCGGTTCCACCTCCTCGATGGGGATGGACTGACCGGGACGCAACGTCAGCAGGTCGCGCACGGACGATGGAGTGGCCTGCTCCGTGTTGCGGGCAAACGTGCGCCACGCTTCGTCCGGATCGACACCGGCGCGGCGTGCGCTGCCAACGGCCTGCTGCAGTACCTGCGCGCGACGCGGAGCCCAGGCGTGCGCTTCGCCATCCTTGCGGAAACGCACGCGTCCGTAGTCCGGCAGTGCCGTGAGCGCGGTGCCGTCGGTGGTGTAGGCCCGTCGATGGCGCAACAGCGCGTCTTCACTGAGTTCCCGCAGGGTGAGACCACCAAGTGGCGACGCGGTGCCGGCGAAGCAGCGGTCGATCACGTCGGCACCGAGTCCCAGCGCGTCGAATGTCTGCGCACCGCAGTAGCTCGCGAGGGTGGAGATCCCCATCTTGGCGAGCACCTTGAGCAGTCCCTTCTCCACGGCCGTGCGATATCGCGACTGCGCGAGGGCCGGCCCCGGGCGTTCCACATCGTTGTCGGCCCGTCCGTGCGCTTCCGCGAACAGTGTGGCAACCGTTTCCATGGCCAGCCACGGATACACCGCTTCGGCTCCGTAACCGAAGAGTGTGGCCATGTGGTGCTGCTCGATCGCATCGCCGGCTTCCACGACGAGACCCACACGTGCGCGCAGACCGGTGCGCACCAGATGTTGGCGGATGGCGCCCAGGGCCAGCAATACGGGAATGGGGGCGCGTTCGGCGCTCACCTTTCGGTCGCTGATGATGAGCAGGCGGGCGCCTTTGCGGGCCGCCACCTCGGCGCGCCGGCACAGTGTATCGAGTGCCGCTTCGAGAGCCTCCGGACGGGCCTGCGCCGTGTAGGTGGCGTCGAGCGTGGCATGCGGCATGTCGGGGAAAGCCCTGAGCGCGGCCATCTCGTCGGGCAGCAGCACCGGATGCTCGATGCGCAGCATGCGGGCATACGAGGACTTCTCCACCAGCGGCGATCCCCGTCGTCCGAGGTGCATGCGCAGTGACATCACCATCGATTCGCGGAGCGAGTCCATGGGTGGATTGGTGACCTGCGCGAATCGCTGCCGGAAGAACGCGTACAGCGGCGGTGTGGTGGACGACAGCACCGCCAACGGCGCGTCGTCACCCATGCTCCACACCACTTCCGCCGCCGATGTCGCCATGGGTTCGAGCACGAGACGGAGATCCTCGTTGCCGTAGCCGAACGCGGCCTGCGTGGCGCGCAACTGATCGCTCGAGCGCACGAGCGGTTCGGCGCCATCGCTGGTGGGCAGTGTGGCCATGTGCTGCGCGATCCACTTCGCGTACGGCCGGCGCGTGGCCACTTCACGCTTGGCCGCCATGTTGCGAACGATGCGCTTGCCGGCCGTGTCCACCAGAAATACGCCACCCGGTCCGAGCTTGCCCGTTTCCACCACGTCACGCGGATCGAAGTCGACGATGCCCACTTCGGAGCCGGCCACCACCATGCCGTCGGCGCGGATCTTGTAGCGACACGGACGCAGACCGTTCCGGTCGAGCGACACCGCCACCTGGATGCCATCGCTGTAGGCGAGGGCCGCCGGCCCATCCCAGGGTTCGATGACACACTGATGGTATTCGTAGAACGCCTTCACCACGGGTTCCACGTCGGGATACTTCTCCCAGGCCTGCGGCACCAGCATCATCGTCGCGTGCACCGGCGACCGGCCGGCCCGTACGAGCAGTTCGAGCGCGTTGTCGAGACTGGCCGAGTCGCTGCCCCGCGGGCGGATGGGATCGCGCAGACGTTCCGCATGGGCACCAAAATCCGGCGCTTCCAGCAACGGGGCGCGCATGGCCATCGCGTTGCGATTGCCCCAAAGCGTATTGATCTCGCCATTGTGTCCGAGCATGCGGAACGGTTGGGCGAGTTCCCAGCGCGGCATGGTGTTCGTGGCATAGCGCTCGTGAAAGACGGCAATGGCCGTTTCGAACGCGGGGTCGCGGAGGTCCGGATAGAAGTCGCCGAGCTGTCCGCCGGTGAGCAGGCCCTTGTACACGACCGTGCGACACGAGAGTGAGCAGATGTAGAACGGTTCGAGTCCACGGGCGAGTGCGCGATGCTCCATCTCCCTTCGTGCGAGATAGAGCTGTCGTTCCCAGGCGTCGTCGTCACTGCCGGCGGGCCGACCCACGAGGATCTGCGCGATGGTGGGCATGGCCGCACGCGCGGATGGACCGAGCACTTCGGGGCGCACCGGCACGTCGCGCCATCCCAGTACGGGGATGCCGTCACCGAGCAGCACGTCGTTCACGAGCGACATGGCTTCTTCGCGCGCACGTTGGTCGACGGGGAGAAAACACATACCCACCCCGACCGCGGCATCGGCCGGGAGATGAATGCCGAGGCGCGAGGCGGCCAGGATGAACAGGCGTCTCGGGATCTGTGTGAGCAGACCGGCTCCATCGGCGGAGCTGTCCGCGGCCGACGCCCCCCGATGGGCGAGACGGGCCGCGGCTTCCACCGCCAGGCTCACCACTTCGTGCGTGCGCTCGCCGCTCTGCCGGGCGATGAAGCCCACACCGCAGGCATCGCGCGGCGCGTAGGGGGAACCCACCGAATCGTCGAACAGGGAACCGCTGACGCGATGCGCTGGCATGGAGAAACCGGAACGGGGTGACCGATGGGCACGCAGCAGCCCGCGACGGTCGTCGCGGGTGGCTACGGCGGAAAAAAGCGGGGGTGAAACCTGGCCGTCCCTCCGCCGTTAGGTGCGCCATCGGCGGAGTCAAACCTTTTGCGACATGCCGCTGTCAGAACGCTCGACCTGAAGAACGTTCGTTACCCAGCAGCGCCGCCTGCCGACGCCGCTACGGGCCTTCCGAATCCCTGCGTATGAGAAACCTCACGCTGGCGTTGCGCATGCTGCGCAAGACGCCCTTTGTCACCGCGATCGCCGTGCTGTCACTGGCGCTCGGCATCGGAGCCAACGCGGCGATCTACTCGCTGTTCGAGCAGTTTCTGCTGCGAAACCTGCCCGTGCGTGCGCCCGGCGAACTGGTGAACCTCTCGGCGCCCGGACCCAAGCCGGGATCGACGAGCTGCAATCAGGCGGGCGACTGCGATGACGTCTTCAGTTATCCGATGTTCCGCGATTTGGAGCAAAAGCAGACCGCGCTGGCAGGCGTGGCTGGCCACGTGAACTTCGGGGCCAACCTCTCGGTGCGGAATGAAGCGTTCTCGGGGCGCGGCATGTTCGTCTCCGGAGGCTACTTCGGTCTGCTGGGCGTCAAGCCGGCGATCGGGCGGCTGCTGCAGCCGACCGACGACGGCGTCATCGGGGCCAACTTCGTGACCGTGTTGAGTCACGAGTTCTGGCGGGAACGATACGGCAGCGATCCCAAAATCGTTGGACAGACGCTGATCGTGAATGGTCAGACCCTCACGATCCTCGGTGTGGCGGAAGAAGGATTCCGGGGCACTACGCTCGGTGCCGAGCCGATGGTGTACGTGCCCGTGAGCATGCGAGCCGCGGTGACGACGTGGCGACCCGACTTCGAAAACCGTCGCAACTACTGGCTCTATGTGTTCGGTCGGCTCAAGCCCGGCAGCTCCATCACCCAGGCGTCCACCCAGCTCAACACCCTGTATCGCTCCCTCCTGCTGGATGTCGAAGTCCCGTTGCAGCAGAGCATGAGCGATGCGACGATGGCGCATTTCAAGGCCAGAACCATCACGTTCACGCCAGGTGCCCGCGGACAGAGCAGCATTCATCGCGAAGCGAAGACGCCATTGATCATGCTCTTCGCGATCACGGCGACGGTGCTGCTCATCGCCTGCGCCAACATTGCCAATCTCCTGCTGGCCCGCGGGGCGAGCCGTGCCACCGAGATGGGTGTGCGTCTCGCGCTCGGGGCGACTCGCGGGCAACTGTTGCGACAATTGCTCACCGAGTCGGTGGTGCTGGGCATCCTGGGCGGCGTGGTGAGTCTGCTCGTGGCCATGTGGACGCTGAAGAGCGTGGCGTCCTTCATGCCTCCCGAGGCATTGACCACGATGGACATCTCCCTGCGTCCGGCCATGGTGGCCTTCGCGGCCGTGCTGGCCGTGGGCACGGGGCTGGTCTTCGGTCTCTTTCCCGCCCTGCACAGTACCCGCGCCGATCTCATCTCCACGATCCGCGCCGGTGCCGGCCAGATCACGGGCGGCGGGCGCGCCGCCTCCCGGTTCCGCACCGCGCTCGTCGTCGTGCAGATCGCCCTCTCGGTCGCCCTGCTCGTATCGTCGGGGCTCTTCCTCAAGAGTCTCGTCAACGTCAGCAAGGCGGACCTGGGACTGTCCATCGATCAGGTGGCGATGTTCGACATCTCACCGATGCGCAGCGGCTACGACAGCACACGCGCCAAGGTGCTCTACGAGCGCGTGGAGCAGGAACTGCGGGCGCTGCCGGGCGTCACCGACGTGAGTTCGGCACGCGTCGCCGTGCTGGGCGGCAGCAACTGGGGCACCGACGTGCGGGTGCAGGGCTTCACCTGCCTCCCCGATACCGACTGCAACGCCCGCTACAACGTCATCGGGTCGGGCTTCCTGACGACCTTGGGCATGACCCTGTTGGCGGGCCGCGAGTTCACCGACGCCGATCGTGTGGGCACGGCGAGAGTGGCGCTGGTGAACGAAGCCTTCGCGAAGAAGTTCAATCTCGGCACCGATCCGCTCGGCAAGTTCATGTCGCGTGATGGACGCGATTCGCTCGACATCCAGATCGTCGGCTTCGTGCGCAACGCCAAGTACAGCGAGGTGAAAGACGAAGTGCCGCCGCTGTTCTTCACCCCCTGGCGGCAGGACAATACGGTCAGCTCGCTCACTTTCTACGTGAAGACGCGACAGTCGCCCGCCGACATCCTGCAGTCCATCAATGCCGTCATGCGCCGTCTCGATGCCACCGTGCCGGTGGAGGATCTCAAGACGATGCCACAGCAGATGCGCGAGAACGTCTTCCTCGATCGCATGATCAGCACCCTCGCCGGGGCCTTCGCGGTGCTGGCCACGCTGCTCGCCGCCGTGGGACTCTACGGCGTGCTGTCCTATTCGGTCACGCAGCGCACGCGGGAGATCGGCGTGCGCATGGCCCTCGGCGCGGATGCCGCTCGTGTGCGGGCCCTCGTGCTGCGGCAGGTCGGTGGCATGACGCTCATCGGGGCCGCCATCGGGATTGCCGCCGCGTTCGCGATCGGACGCGCCGCCCAGTCCCAGCTCTATCAACTGCAGGGGCACGATCCGGTGGTGTTCGTGAGCGCGGTTCTCGCTCTCGTGCTCGTGGCATTCGCGGCCGGGTTCATGCCGGCGCGCCGCGCCGCGCAGGTCGACCCCATGCATGCCCTGCGCTACGACTGATGCCACGATCGATCCCTCGATCGATCCACCGATCGGGCCCCGAGACTCACTGACACAGACACATGGATATCGTCCGGACTCCGAAGAAGTCCTACAGGAAACAGATCCTCATCGGTTCGGCGGTGGCCGGCGTGGTGATCGTCACCGCGGCACTCACCCGTCTCGATCCCGCCGTGCCCACGGTCGAACGGGCCGCCGTGCTGCTCGACACCGTCAAGCAGGGCGACATCGTACGCGAAGTGCGCGGCCCCGGAACACTGGTGCCCGAGCACATCCGCTGGATCACCGCGCAGGCATCGGCGCGTGTGGAACGGCTGCACACCGAGTCGGGGCGCAACGTCGGCAGCAGCGAACTGCTGCTCGAACTCTCCAATCCCGACCTGCAGATCCAGACGATGCAGGCGGAACAGCAGGCGCGGCAGGCGGAGATCGATCTCATCAACCTGCGCACCAATCTGCGGAGTGCCATCCTCACGCAGGAGGGCACGGTGGCCTCCACACGCACCCAACTGGTGAGCAGTTCGCAGGAGGCCCGTGCGGCCGATTCGCTGGTGCGTCTCGGACTCGTACCTCCGTTCGAAGCCACGAACCGCAAGACGGCCGCGGAGGAGTTCACCACCCGCTACCGCGTGGAACAGGAGCGGCTGGCACTCATGCAATCCGCCATCGATTCCCAGATCGCCGTGCAGGCGTCGCGTGTCGTGCAGCTGCGGGCCATCGCCGAGAATCAGCAGGCGCGTCTGCGGTCGCTGCAGGTGCGCGCACCCGAAGAAGGGGTGTTGCAGGAGCTCACGTTGCAGCTCGGACAGTGGGTACCCGAGGGGACCACGCTGGCCAAGGTGGTGCAGCCCGGAAAGCTCAAAGCGGTGCTCCGCATTCCCGAGTCGCAGGCAAAGGATGTGCAGATCGGACAGAAGGCCACGGTCGATACCCGCAACGGCATCGTGCCGGGGCATGTGATCCGCAAGGATCCCTCGGCGCAGGGCGGTTCGGTCATCATCGATGTCGCACTCGATGGGCCGCTGCCCGCGGGCGCCGTGCCCGATCTCAGCATCGATGGCACGATCGTCATCGACCGTCTCACGAACGTGCTGTATGCCGGTCGCCCGGCGTCGAGTGCGGGAACGGGAAACACATCGGTATTCCGTGTGGATGCCGATGGCAAGACGGCGGTGCGGGTGCCGGTGGTGCTTGGACGCAGCTCCGTCAACTCCATCGAGATCCTGAACGGGCTGGCCGTTGGCGATCGCATCATCCTGTCCGATCTCAGCAGCGTTTCGACTGCCGAGAAGATCCGTATCCGATAACCGGAACCCCATTCATGCCGAGTGCTCACGAACCGCAGGCCACGCCGCTGATTCACATGCAGGGCATCCGCAAAGTGTTCTTCACCGACGAGGTGGAGACACACGCCCTCGCCGACGTGCACTTCGATATCCGGAAGGGCGAGTATGTCGCGATCGCGGGGCCTTCGGGGTGCGGCAAGACCACGCTGCTGTCCATCCTCGGCCTGCTGGATGCGCCGAGCGGTGGGGAGTATCAGATCGCCGGCACGTCGGTGGCGCATCTGGGCGCCGCCGATCGGGCGCGCGTCCGCAACAAGGAGATCGGCTTCATTTTCCAGGCCTTCAATCTCATCGGCGATCTGACGGTGTGGGAGAATGTGGAGCTGCCCCTCACCTATCGCGAGATGGACGCCGCGGAACGCAAGGACCGCGTACAGAAGGCCCTGGAACGCGTGGGGATGACACATCGCGCCAAACACTTTCCGTCACAGCTTTCCGGTGGTCAGCAGCAGCGCATTGCGGTGGCGCGGGCCGTGGCCGGCGATCCGGCGATTCTCCTGGCGGATGAACCCACGGGCAATCTCGATTCGCGCAACGGCGAGGCGGTGATGGAACTGCTGCGTGAACTGCACGCGGCGGGGTCCACGGTCTGCATGGTCACACACGATGCGCGGTATGCGCAGCATGCGGAGCGTACCGTGCAACTCTTCGACGGCCGGATCGTTTCGGCGGACGCACCACTCGCGGAGCCGGCCCTGGCGTGAGGGGCGCGGCGTCCGGCTGGCGCGGGCTCGCGCTGGCCGGACGCACTGATGGCATACCGATATCGTACAGCTTCCGTGCCCTGGAATTCCGCGCGTACCGGGCGATCATACCCGCGACTCGTGCCGCCGCTGTCGCCTCAGGCGACACGGAATGATGACCGCACCCTGTTCGACGGGTTCCACCTTCACACCGCGACGGCGATTCCGCCCGTTTGCACGCGCAACCAGCCCGTGATCTCCGCGGCTGGACGCGGCGGTGAAAAGAGATATCCCTGTCCGTCGACACACCCCATCGTCGAGAGCGCGTCACGTTGCAGTGGCGATTCGACGCCTTCCGCGACGGTTCTGAGACTCAGCGTGTTGCCCAACGTGACGATGGTGCGGGCCAGCGCCGTGTCCGATCCTCCCTGCGCCACCCCTTCCACGAAAGCCCGGTCGATTTTGAGGACATCGACGGGGAATTTCTGCAGGTAACTGAGACTCGAGTACCCGGTGCCAAAATCGTCGATGGCGAGCCGCAGCCCCAGCGCCTTGAGGGCCGACAGGGTGCGCAGCGACGACTCGGTGTTGCGCATGATGACACTCTCGGTGATCTCGAGGGTGATACTGCCGGCCGGCGCACCGGTGCGGCGCAGAATCGCCGCCACGTCGTCCACGAAATCGTCTTCGGCGAGTTGACGGCCCGAGATGTTCACCGAAACGCCGGGCACCGAATCGGGCGCGCGTCGCTCACGCCACCAGAGCGTGCGCCATGTCACGAGTTGCTGGCAGGCCTCCTCGAGGACCCATCGGCCCAACGGCACGATGGCGCCCGTATGTTCGGCCACCGGGACGAACACGCTGGGTTCGACCGTGCCACGATGCGGGTGTTGCCACCGCAACAAGGCTTCGAGTCCACGCACCGCACCGGTGCGGAGATCCACGATGGGCTGATACGCCAGATGCAATCCGGATTGCTGCGGCGCGCCCGCCGCCGCACGGACATCGGTCTCCAGTTGCAGGCGCTGCACGATGGCCGCGTACATCGACGGTTCGAAGACGGCATGACGGGCTTTGCCGGCCTCTTTGGCTTCGTACATGGCGACATCGGCGTTGCGCAGCAGGGTGTCCACATCGTCGCCGGCGCTGGCATAGGCCACGCCCACGCTGGTGGCGATGCTCATCAGACGTCCTTCCAGCATGAGCGGACGCCGCAGCGCCACCTTGATGCGATTCACGATAGTCAGCGCCTCGGCCTCGTGGGGCAGGCGTTCCAGCAGCACGGCAAATTCGTCGCCGCCGAAGCGGGCGACGGTGTCCGACGCCCGCACTTCGGCGACGATGCGTTCGGAGATGGTTCGCAGGAGCTGATCGCCCGCCTCGTGCCCCAGACTGTCGTTCACACCCTTGAAATCGTCGAGATCGAGAAACAGCACGGCGAGACGATGGTCCGGATCACGCCCGGCCATGGTCAGTGCGTGTTCGAGGCGGTCCCGGAACAACGCCCGGTTGGCGAGCCCCGTCAGCGCATCGTGAAAGGCGCCGTGCAGCAGACGCGCTTCGAGTTCCTTGCGTTCGGTGACATCGCGGAAGAGCGTCTGCATGGCCGGTGTGCCTTCGAACGCGATCGAGACGGAAACGGCTTCGACTTCGCGAATGCCGCCGTCGAGCCGCACCAGCCGGTATTGCACGCGTGCCGGCCCCGAACCCAGTCGCTGCTGCACCATGGCCAGATCGTCGGGGTGCACAAAATCCGCCGCGCGGCGGCGCAGCAACTGCGTGCCCTCCCTGGCCCCGATGAGCAGCATGGCCGCATCGTTGGCGTAGATGACGCGGCCGTTGCGATGCACCACGATCGCTTCGGGTGAGTGTGTCATCAGCTGCCGGTAGCGCGCTTCGCTCTCCGCCAGCGCCCGCTGCCGGATCTCCAACCGTTCCCGCAGCGCTTCCTCGGCGGCCAGTGTCCGCAGCATCGATGCCTGGCGCGCCATCGCGAACCACGCCGCACCCCCCGCGATCAGCGATCCGAACGTGATCGTGATGTTGTGCGATTCCCAGATCGTCAGATGCGGGAAGATCGCGGACTTGCTCGCTTCGAAGATGAAGAACACGAGCGCGCCGATCATGGTCGCCAGCAACGTGGCACGCCAGCGCCGTTCCGCCGGAACGACGATGGCACGAAATTGCGAGGACGTGTTGGGGCCGAGTGTGGAACCGACAGGCGGCATGTGCCGGATGGGAGAGGGGAAGCGGGATCGGTGTGAGCGGATCCGCGTGACCGGGATCTGCGTGACGGTGCTGGCGTCTAGGGGTATCGGTGCTCCTCTCTCGCCACGGAGGCGTACGCTCTCCACTGTTACGTAACGAATCGATGACGCCGCTCCGTGCTGTCGGTATTCGAACGCATGCGCATTGTGCGCTCTCCGCAGGTTGCTGTGGCACTCTTTGGCAACCATGTTGACCTTGTGTGCAGGGCAGTACCGGCATGGCGGGGGCGGGGACCATCGGGAGCGGGCGGCTATCCAGCGCTGACGAGCGCGTGCGTTTGGCGGGCCTTCGTACGTTCCTTTCGGCAGTCCATCGGGGTATCCTAGGGCACTCATGGCCACCGATCGTCCCCGCACCGATGCCGCCACCGCGGATATCCTGCTCTGGCAGACGGGTTATCGCATCGTGCTGGCGCTGCTGGTGGGCAGCGCGGCCGTGGGACTCCGGCTCGCCGGCGTCCTCTCGCCACCGGAGGTGGTGCTCGAGACGGTGGGGCCGGAACTGGCCGACTGGCTGGTGGCCATCGTCACGGCCGTCTACGCCCTGCTGGCGATCGGCATTCGTGTCTACGTGCGGGCCACGCGTCGGGCAGGGGAGCCCCTTTCCACGCTGATGGTGGCGGCCGACATCGCCCTGGTCTTCTGGCTGGTGTTTCTGCTCGCCGAACCGCCGCACTATCATCGCGGGCTGCTGGTGGCGCTGTTCTCGCTGCAGCTCACGCATGTGTACTTCGGACGCGCGCCGGCGCTGCTCATGCTCGTGGCCACCGCGGCGGCCTACCTGCTACTCATGGACATCGGCGTGCGCCACCGGGCGGACATCGAGTGGAGCGATGCGTTGTTCACGCTGGCGCTGTTCGGGGTGGGCGCGTGGCTGGTGACGCGGGTGCAGACCCACCTGCACGAGCGTCTCGCCAATCTCGTGGCGATGTTCGAGCGCGCGGAGGAAGGGGATTTCAGCGACAGCTACGATGTCGCCGCCGACCGGCGTCCCGACGCCATCACGGCCGTGGGACGGGCCTACAATCGCATGCGCGGACAGTTGGCCACCATCGTGCTGACCGATCCGCTGTCAGGGTGTTTCAACCGCCGCGGTTTCGAGCAGCAGTACCGTCGCGAGCTGTCACGGGCCGCGCGCGCCCACACCGATGTCGCCCTGCTGGCCATCGACCTCGATCATTTCAAGCAGGTGAACGACACGCAGGGACATCTGGTGGGTGATCAGGTCATTGCCGAAGCGGGTGAGCTGCTGCGCGCGAGCGCCCGCGCGCAGGACGTGGTGGCGCGCACCGGCGGGGAGGAGTTCACCATTCTGGCGCCCGATACCTCGCTCGACGGGGCCCAGCATCTCGCCCTGCGTATCGTCGAGGCCTTCCGCCGACGCACGTTCGCCGAGCCCGACGGCCGGGTGAATGTCACCGTGTCCATCGGCGTGGTGGCGGACAACATCCGCGACGACGGAATCGCCGAAGCCCTGCGCGCCCGCGCCGACGAAGCGCTCTACGCCGCCAAACGCAGTGGACGCAACCGGGCCGTGCTCTGGTCACGCGGACTCAATGCGCTGCGGCTCAAACAGTCCGGCGATTCGGCGGTGGTACAGTAGCCGGCCGCAAGACTACAGTGCAGTGCACTGCAGTCGCATGTCGGCGCGGTGACCCGTGATACGGTGAGAAGCCGCCTACCCGCGCAACGTCAGCGTCCCTTCGCACATGATCACCGAGGCGCCGCCCACGCGCACGGCGGCGATGGTGCCCTGCTTCTTCTCGGCTTCGATGGACAACCGGCTCGGTCGTCCCATCTCGATGCCCTGCGCCACTTCCCACCGCAGCGTGCCGTCGCGCGGTGTGCGTGCGGCCAGATAGCCCGCCAGCGCCGCGTTGGCCGAGCCGGTGGCGGGATCTTCGGGTACGGTGCTGCCGGGCACGAACACACGCGCGCGGATGTCGCATCCCCGCACATGATCGGGCAGGCCGGCACCGTCGTCTTCACGGGTCATTGCGAACACCATCGGCCACGGCGCCCAGGTGCCGTCGAGCACACGCCGCCACATCGCCTGATCGAGGCGGGCGCGTGATACTGCCGCGGCGTTGCGCACGGGAATGATCTGAAAGGGCAACCCGCAGCTCGCGCCCACGGGGAGGTGATTGCCACCCACCAGATCGTCGCGCGTGAGTCCCACCACCGCGGCGAGCGCATCGAGGTCGGTCACCTCGGTGCGCTCTTCCGGCAGTTGCGCCGTGGTGAGCTGCGCATGCACGGGCACGCCGTGTTCGAGACGCACGGCCACCGGCACCGGCCCGACGTTCTCACCGAGCACCACTGTCATCGTGTCTTCCGCGACCCCATCACGCGCACCAACCTCGCCGGCACGCGCTTCGTCAGCACGCGCTTCGTCAGCACGCACTTCGTCAGCACGCACTTCGCCCGTGGCCACCAGCACATGCGCCGTCCCGATGGTCGGATGGCCGGCAAAGGGCACCTCCAGCTCGGGCGTGAAGATGCGCACCCGACGGGTCGTGCGCGCGTCCTCCGCCGGCAGCACGAACGTGCTCTCGGCGTAGTTGAACTCCCGCGTGATCGCCTGCAGCGTCTCGGTGGGCAGCCCATCGGCGCCAAAGACCACCGCGAGCTGATTGCCCGAGAAGGGAACCGATGTGAACACATCGGCGGTGACATAACGCAACGTCCGCATGCAGGTGCTCCAGGCGTCCTCGAATCGAGTGGTCGCGGCGCGTCAGGCGCCGAGGAACGGATACTTCCAGTCGAGCGGCGCAACGAACGTTTCCTTGATGGTGCGGGTGCTCACCCAGCGCATCAGGTTGCTCTTGGAGCCGGCCTTGTCGTTGGTGCCGGAGCCGCGGGCACCACCGAACGGCTGCTGTCCCACCACCGCGCCCGTCGGCTTGTCGTTGATGTAGAAGTTTCCGGCCGACTGGCGCAGCGCCACCATGGCTTCCTGCACGGCATGCCGGTCGCGCGCGAAGACCGCGCCGGTGAGGGCATAGGGCGACGTGCGATCGACCGTGGCGAGGATCTCGTTCCACTTCGCGTCGTCGTACACATGCACCGTGAGGATGGGACCGAACAACTCCTCGCACAGCAGGCGGTAGGCCGGATCACTGGTCTCCACGATGGTGGGCTGGATGAACCAGCCCTTCGAATCGTCCGCACCGCCACCGGCCACGATGGTGGCATTGGCGCGGGCGTCGTCGAGCGCACCCTTGAGTCGCGTGAACGCGCGCTGATCGATCACCGCGCCCACGAAGTTCGAGAAGTCGCGCACATCGCCCTGCTTCATCTCGGCCATCATCGCGATGCACCGTTCCTTTACCGTGGGCCACAGCGACGCCGGGACATACGCGCGGCTGGCCGCCGAACACTTCTGCCCCTGGTATTCGAACGCACCGCGCACCATGCCCACGGCCAGCGCCTGCGCGTCGGCGCTCGGATGCGCCACGATGAAATCCTTGCCGCCCGTCTCACCCACGATGCGGGGATACGACCGGTACTGGTTCATGTTCCGACCGATCGTCTCCCACATGCTGTTGAAGACCGCCGTCGATCCGGTGAAATGCACACCGGCCAGGTCGCGATGCGTGAGCGCGATCTCGGAGATCATCGCCGCGTCGCCGGGAATGAAGTTGACCACACCCGGCGGCAGTCCCGCTTCCTCGAGGAGCTGCATGGTGTACCACGACGAGAGCAGTGCGGTGGCCGAGGGTTTCCAGAGCACCACGTTGCCCATGAGCGCCGGCGCGCCCGGCAGGTTGCCGCCGATGGCCGTGAAGTTGAACGGCGTCACCGCATACACGAAGCCTTCCAGCGGACGGTAGTCGAGCTGGTTCCACATCGTGTGGTCGGAGAGCGGCTGCTCGTGATAGAGGTCCTGTGCGAACTGCACGTTGAAACGGAAGAAATCGATCAGTTCGCAGGCCGCGTCGATTTCCGCCTGGTGCACCGTCTTCGACTGGCCGAGCATGGTGGCGGCGTTGAGCGTATCGCGCCAGGACGTGGTCAGCAGTTCCGCGGCGCGCAGGAAAACGGCGGCACGATCCTCCCAGCGCCAGCGGCTCCAGTCGGCGGAGGCCTTCGCGGCCGCGTCGATCGCTTCACGGACGAGCTCGGGTGTGGCTTTGTGGTACCGGGCGAGCACCTGCTGGTGATCGCAGGGATTGTGCACCGTGCCCGTCTCGCCGGTGTGAATCCGACGTCCGCCGATCACGACCGGGATCTCGATCGTTTCCGTGGCCATGTGTGCGAGGCGCGCCTGGAGGGCGGCGCGTTCGGCGGAGCCCGGCGCATAGCTCCGCACGGGTTCGTTCACGGCGACGGGCACACGGCGCACCCCGTCGAAAGGGGCATAGGACATCGGGAAATCTCCGGCAAGATTCAGGAAAAGGAGAACCGCTGACGGAGAAAGCTAGCGTCGGCGCGTTCCCTGAGTACCCTTCGCCATGGTCTACTCGCGCATGGTCTCCAGGCTCCTTCTCGGGGCGGCGCTGTGTCTCCCGCTGGTCGCATGCGAACAGCCCGCCGTCACCTGGGCCGACGCCGTTCCGGAGCGCACGGCTCATCCGTCTCCGCTCGCGCATCCGCCGTTCGTGCCCTACGACTCCACGCTCGTGGCCACGACCCCGTATGCCGCGTTTCTCGAAACGCAGGACCGGTGGCGTGAAGCCGGTGCGACGTCGCTGCTGCTGACCCAGCTCGTGGGCATGCCCGAATCCCGCGAAACGCTCACCTCCGCGGCGACGATTCCGTCCATGGGGACGGGGCCGGCGGCCGAAACACCGCTGGGCGAGGGCGCGGCGCCGATCGACACGCTGCGTTGTGCGCGTTCGCTGCGCATCGTGACAGCGGGGGGGAAGGATCCCCGACAGGGACACGGACAGGTCGCCGTGTGGTGGACCCGGGCCACCGGCGGACGGGTGCATCTGATGGCGGCGTGGCGTGACTCGGTGCCCGGCGAGCCTATGCAGACGGCGTGGCGTGGACCCATTCCCGTGGACACGCTGGATCAGGGACCACGTGATGCCCAGGCGGCGGATCGGGGAGCGTATGGGTGCGCCAGGCCGGCTCCCAGTCTGGCCGTGGACAGCATCAACGGATACGTGCACGTGGCGTACGCCCTCACCGGCCCCGAAGGGCCCGGCATTTTTTACGCCCATCAGATGACGCCGCACGCGCTGTTCGAGCCTCCCGTGGCGGTGCTGTACGGTGCGCACCTGGGCGTCGTGCGTGTGGCATCCGACGGTGATCTCGTGGCGGTGGCCTATGAAGATCCCAACAGCCGCACCCGCGGACGGATCGGCCTCGCGATCTCCCGCACGGCCGGACACATCTTCGAAGAGCGACAGATGGTGAGCGTGGGCAGCACGGACTCCCGCGATCCGCACGTCGTCGCCCGGGGGCGCGCTGTCGTCGTCGGCTGGAGCGAGTTGGCCTCGTCTCCGGCGTCTTCAGCCGAACCCACGTTTCTCACGCGGCGCGCGCGGGTGCACTGAGCGGTTTCTGACCTCTGGTTTCTGGCCTCTGACTTCTGACTTCAGATCTTCAGACAGGGTCAGAGGTCAGAACTCAGCCGGTCAGAACTCAGACGGAGATAGAATGATGAGAGATCAGACAACCACGAGGTCAGAGGTCTGAGCACTGACGGTCGAGGGGATCGTGCGCGCCACGAGCTGCTGGCCGGGCGCCCGCAGGGTCCCTCGGGGCGCTTCGCGCCCCGCAAACGCAACACTCTCGCGTCAGTACCCACTCCGCGGACGAAGTGCTCTGACCTCTCATCTCGTAGGTCATCTGATTTCTCATTCCTCTATCTCCGTCTCAGTTCTGACCGGCTGATCTCTGATCTCTGACCCCGTCTGAGAATCAGACCTCTGATCCCCCAACTTCTCCCTCCACACCATGCTCCTGCTCGGATCGCACTGTATCGATGCCGGCGGCATTCCGATGGCAGCCCGGCGGGCCGGGCGCGCGGGAATGCAGGCGCTGCAGATCTTCAGCGCCGTGCCCAAGTACTACAACGACAAAGTCGGCGTGAAGCCCGACCGCCTCGCCCGTTGGCAGGAGGCGCTCGGCGTGGCCGGTATCCGGCCCGAGCATGTGATCGTGCACGCGGCATATGTCATCAATTGTGCCACGCCCGACGCAGAGAAATGGGCCCGGGCTGCGGCCGGTCTGGCCAAGGAGTTCGAGCGTTCCACGCTGCTGGGGGTGGGTGGGGTGTGCTTCCATCCGGGTGCCGCCACCGACGGGGATCGTGAGACGGCGTGTGCGCGGGTGAGTGAAGCGATGCGTCGGGCGCTGGCGGCGGTGCCCGAGGGGCGGACGCGTCTGCTCATCGAGAATACCGCCGGGGCCGGAACCACCGTGGGACGCACACCCGACGAGGTGGCGGCGATGTTGCATGGCATCCCCGACGCCGATCGGCATCGTACGGGATACGGACTCGACACCTGTCATCTCTTCGCATCGGGGTTCCCGATCGCGGAGTCGCGTGCCGCGCTGACCGGTGTGCTCGATGCATTCGAGCAGGCCACCGGCGAAGTGCCGGCCTTCTTTCACCTCAACGACAGCGAAGGTGCCTGCGGGTCCAACAAGGACCGCCACCGCTGTATCGGCGAGGGATTGATCGGCACCGCGCCCTTCGGCTGGTTGCTCCAGGACCGGCGGGCCTCCGGCGTCCCGCTCATTCTCGAGACGCCGCAGGAGGTCGAAACCGTGGCCGACGACGATGACACACCCGATCCGTGGGATGTGCGATCGATCGGATTGCTGCAGACACTCGCGCGCGAAACGGCGTGAATGCCCCCGTGAATTCGCGGTGAATCCCCTCGGGAATCCCCGGCATTCCGCGTCGCGCTGCGAGTGCATTTCGTCACGCCGCCGCACAGTGCGGTGCACGCGGAAGGCTTTTTCGAGGGGGATGAGTGCGTTTCTGAGGGAAAAACGCGGAAATTTCGCGATTCCCAGAGGGAAAACGTCTCGGGCCCTATTGCGCGCGGAACCCGTGATTGTAGTTTGTGGCCGTCCGCGAAGACCGTTCCGACTTCGCGCGATCTGTCGAGAGCAGTGATTGCTCGACTCGACCCACACGGTCACCACTCAGGAGACGACATGGCTGCTGCGAAGAAGTCCGCGAAGAAGGCTGCGAAAAAAGCCGCCCCCAAGAAAGCTGCAAAGAAGGCTGCCCCGAAGAAGGCGGCGCCGAAGAAGGCTGCTGCCAAGAAGGCGCCGGCCAAGAAGGCTGCCCCGAAGAAGGCCGCCAAGAAGGCTGCGAAGCGTACGCCGAATGCGGCGTTCATGAAGGCCCTCACCCCCAGCGCCGATCTGGCCGCCGTCGTCGGTGACAAGCCGCTGCCGCGCACCGAAGTCGTGAAGAAGCTCTGGGCCTACATCAAGAAGAACGGGCTCCAGGACAAGACCAACAAGCGCAACATCAATGCCGACGACAAGCTCAAGGCCGTCTTCGGCGGCAAGAAGACCGTCAGCATGTTCGACATGACCAAGCTCGTGTCGGCGCACCTGAAGTAACCTTCGCCGGTCTTCGCCGTATGTTTGAAGGGGCGCGTCCCGCCGGGATGCGCCCCTTTAGATTTCCCACCGCTCCACGATCGACCGTTTTCCGTCACTCCATCCGCTCCGCCTGTGGCCTCGAAGAAGCCCGCGTCCGAACGTTCCAGCGAACGCACCAGTGAACGCTCCAGTGTCGCCGCCCTGCGCAGTGGCAAGGCACCCGCACGCGCGCCGGGGAGTGGCGGGGCCAGTGCGTGGGAGAACATCAAGGCGGTGCTCGTCACGGTGGCGATCTTCCTCGCCATCCGGACGTTCCTCATCGAAGCCTACCGCATTCCATCGGGCAGCATGATCCCCACCCTGCTGGTCGGGGATTGGCTCTTCGTGAACAAGCTGGCCTATGGCCCGCACGTGCCGTTCACCAGCATCAATCTGCCGGGGTACGACGAACCCGCGCGCGGCGACGTGGTCGTGTTCGTCTCCCCCACCCAGATCGATCAGCCGGAGGACCCGCACCCCACGCTGGTGAAGCGCCTGGTGGCCGTGGCCGGTGACACGATCTGGATGCGCGGCGGGCTGCTCTACGTGAATGGCATGCCGCAGCGTCAGGGCGTCGCGGCGCAGCAGAATCCCCGCGGGGACGGCGGATTCTCGCATCCGCTCTTCCAGTGGCAGCATCAGTTCGAAGTGCGCGGCACCGCCGCCGGTGACCCACCCGTCTCCCCCACGCTCGACGACTGGGGGCCGCTCGTCGTGCCCGCCGGCCATCTCTTCATGCTCGGCGACAATCGCTACGATTCGAAGGACGGTCGCTACTGGGGCATGGTGCCCCGCGAGAACGTGCGCGGCCGGCCGGTGTTCGTGTATTACTCGTACAACGCCGACGACAGCGATCGTCCGCTGCCATTCCTCACCGACATCCGGTGGGGTCGTATCGGTGATGTGATCCGCTAGACCCGTTCAGGAACGCTCATGCGCCGCCCCCGTCCGCTCGCTTTTGTCATGGCGGTCTGCCTCACCGCCGGGGTGCTGTTGTCCGCCGGGACGGCGCAGGGGCAGGGGGCCGGGGGGACCGGCACCGCCGGCAGCACCGGGACGGTGCGCACCGACACCCTCTGGTCGATGGCGCTGGGTGTGTCCAAGGCGCTCACCGTCTATCTGCCACCGTCGTACGACCGGGATCGCTCGCGACGGTATCCGGTGCTGTACTACCTGCACGGCAAGAGCGGCAACGAACGCAACTGGGTGGATGTCGGGGCACTGCATCGCACGATGGACTCTCTCGTGGCCGCCGGTGCGCCCGAAGCCATCATCGCCATGCCCGACGGCGACGACGGATGGTACACCACCTGGGGGGTGCTGCCCGATCTGGCCGCCTGCGAGCGCGATACCACGCGGCGGGAGCCGGTGTCCACGTTCTGCGTGCCGTGGACGCGCTACGACGACTACATCACCTACGACATCGTCCGCTGGATGGACGGGCATTACCGCACGCGTGGTGATCGTGCGCATCGTGGTATCGCCGGTCTGAGCATGGGCGGATATGGCGCCATCACCCTGGCGCTCGCGTATCCGCAGGTGTTCGGCGCCGCGGCGAGTCATTCCGGCGTGCTGTCGCCGCGACTGCTGCCCGATTCCGTCCAGAAGACCCGGGGCGTGCGATACGCACGGAATCGGGAGGAAACGGCGTTGGCCGCCCGCACGCTCTGGCCGCAGCAGTGGACCGCCTTCGGCCGCGACACCATTGCCTGGCGCGCCCGCGATCCGCAAACGCTCGCCGCACGACTGGCGGAGCAGGTGAAAACCGGTCGCGCTCAGTGGCCCGCGCTGCTGATCGATGTCGGTGTGAATGATCCCTGGTACGCCCAGAATGTCGACTTCGATGCCTCCCTCACGCGACTCGGCGTGCCGCACGAGTATCACGAATGGCCGGGCACGCACAACTGGGACTACTGGCGGACCCATTCCCGCGAGAGTCTGCGCTTTCTCCTCGACCGGGTGGGTCGCTAGGGCCGGTAGCACCAGGCCGGACGGGCGGCGCCTCTCCGGTGGTGGTCCCTCCGGTCGTGCGCCTCTGGGGGCACCTCTGGCGGTGCGCCCGGGACGGCGTAGCTTGCGGGGATGTCCCGGTTCTTTCCGCGCGATGTCATTCACTGGGGCGAAGAGCGGCTGCATCCGCTGCGCGCCTTCGCCATCCGTACCATCGAACCGGCCGGGATCACGGGCATCGTCCTCCGGCTGTGGCGCATGGTGCTGCTGGGCACCGATCAGTGGCTGATGTTCGTGGTCGGACTCACCGTGGCCATCCTCTTCCTCTGCGGGATGCTCACCTGGCACCTGGGCAACTTCCCGGTCAGACGCTGGCCGCTCCGGGTGCTGGCGTTCTGGCTCGTGGAAGTCGCCGTGGAGCTGGGGATGAGTTCGCTGCTCATCGCCTTCGGCCGCGAGCGCCTCGGTTCGCAACTCGCAACGTGGAGCGACTGGTGGCCGTTGGCTGCACAGACGGTGCTGCAACGTGGCGTCATCATCGTGCCGTTTGCGCTGATTCTCGCCCTCGTCGTGCAACTCGTCCGGCGCACGATCGATCAGCGGGTCGATCCACGGAGCGATCCGCATCAGGAGCCCGTCCGCTGATCTGATCCGGTGATCCGGTGATCCGGTGATCCGGTCGCGAGTCTGCTCCCGTGACCGGATGCCGATGTCGTGCGCCGGTCACTCTCACCTTCACCCGACCGTGGACATGGTTCGTACCCGCCCCACTCTGCGTCCGCCCGCGCTGCCCTTCGCGCTTCCGCTGGCTTTTGCCTGCCTCGCCGCCCCCCTCGTGTCGACGGGCCTGGGGGCGCAACCCGTCGTCACCCCCGCCACGCCCGGCGCACGAACCTCCGGGTCTTCCGCGGCCGACACCCTCCGGCCTTTTGGCACATTGCGGGAACAGGCGGCACAGCAGCAGAAGTGGCTCGAACTGCGCATGGAACGCACCCTGCCGATGCTCATGCGCCGTGAGGGTGTCGACATGTGGGTGGTGCCGATGCGCGAGTACAACGAAGACCCGCTCTTCAAGGCCATCGTATCGCCCACCACGTTTTCCGCGCGTCGCCGCACGATCTATGTGTTCTTCGATCGGGGTGGCGCGCAGGGGGTCGAACGCATCGCGCTGGGCGGGACGTCGCAGGGCAACGTGTACAAGGCCGTGCGCGCCATGAAGCCGGTGCCCGCGCCCGCCGCCGGCAGTCGCGGCAACGAGCGCCAGGCGGAGCTCTGGGGCGACGACCAGTGGAACGTGCTCAAGCAGGTCATCGAGGAGCGCAAGCCGAAGAAGATCGCCATCAACACCTCGCGCATCTTCGCCTTCTCCGACGGCCTCTCCAGCGGCGAGAAGGAAGGGATGCTCGAAGCGCTCGGTCCGCAGTGGGCGGCGAAGGTGGTGAACGCCGAGGCGCTGGCGGTGGACATGATCGCCGCGCGGCAGCCCGAAGAAGAGGCGATGTTCCGCGAGCTCAATCGGGTGGCCTGGGAGATCATCTCCGAAGCGTTCTCCAACAAGGTCATCACGCCCGGCGTGACCAAGGCCGACGACGTGCTCTGGTGGATGCGTCAGCGCGTGAACGACCTCGGACTGGGCACCTGGTTCCAGACCAGCGTGGAAGTGCAGCGGCAGTTCGGCAGTCCGGAGCTGGTGGGGGTGAATCCCACCATCCTGCCCGGCGACGTGCTGCACTGCGACTTCGGCATCACCGCGCTCGGTCTCAACACCGACACGCAGCACATGGCCTATGTGCTCAAGCCGGGCGAAACCGACGTGCCGGCGGGGCTCAAGAAGGTGCTCCTGGCGTCCAATCGTCTGCAGGACATCACCGTCGCGGAACTCCGCCCCGGTCGTACGGGCAACGAAGTGCTCGCCGCCGCGCTCAAGCGCATGCGCGACGAGAAGATCGACGGAACGCTCTACTCCCATCCCATCGGTCTCAACGGTCATGGGGCGGGCGCGCTGATCGGTCTCTGGGACTACCAGGACGGGGTGCCCGGCCGCGGCGATCACAAGATCATCCCCGGCATGTGGTATTCCATCGAACTGCAGGCCACGGCGCCGGTGCCCGAGTGGAACAACCAGCTCGTCCGGTCTGCGCAGGAAGAGGACGTGATCATCGACGCCAACGGCAAGGTCCGCTGGGCGTTCGGTCGGCAGACCACGTTCCATCTGGTGCGCTGACTAGATTCCGGTATGGCCAACAACCGTTCGCACAAGCGTCTGATCGTCGTCGGTGACCGCGTCCTCGTGAAAGTCGAGGACGGTGAACAGCGGTCGAAGGTGGGACTCTATCTGCCCCCGACTGCCGTGGACAACCAGGCGGTGCAGGGTGGGGAGATCGTCTCCACGGGTCCGGGGCTCGCGCTCCCGGACCTCGCCGATCAGGGCGACGAACCGTGGCGGATCGGGGGAGGCAACCGGGAAGCCCGTTTCGTGCCGATGCAGGCCCAGGTGGGCGACTACGCCCTGTTCTTCCGCAAGGCGGCCGTCGAGATCACCTTCGAGAACGAGCAGTATCTCGTGGTGCCGCAGGCGGCCATTCTCGCGCTGGTGCGTGAGCCGCGGGAAGACATTCCCGACTATTGATCGATTCCCCGATCGATTTCCTGACCGCGTATCAACCGGATCGGACGATGTATCCCGAACAACTGCTGATTCCCATGCGTCAGGAGCTGACGCGTCTCGGGGTCGAGGAACTGCGCTCGGCGGCCGAGGTGGATGCCCGTCTGGGCGACAACACCGGCACCGTGCTGGTGGTGGTGAACTCGGTGTGCGGCTGCGCGGCGCGGAACGCCCGGCCCGCCGTGGCGATGGCGCTGGAGCACGACGTCACGCCCGATGTCAGCGCCACCGTGTTTGCCGGCCAGGACCGCGACGCCACCGAACGGGCGCGCGAATATTTCACCGGCTATGGCCCGTCGTCGCCCAGCATTGCCCTCATGAAGGGGCAGGACGTGGTGTTCATGCTGGAGCGCCGTGACATCGAAGGGCGCAGTGCCGCGGAAATCGCCGGTGACCTGACGGCGGCGTTCGATCGGTACTGCGTGTAAGGCTGTGCAGGGCCGGCGTAGGGCGGCTGGTGCAGGCCCGCCGGCAAGGCCGGCATGACACCACCGACGCCCGATCGTCGTAGGATGCTCTGACCCCGTTCGTGTCACCCGTCTTCCGGAGCCGCTCCATGTCCCTTGGTGATTTCCTGCGCAAGCAATTCATCGACGTCATCCAGTGGACCGAATCCGGTCCGGGTGTGCTGATGTACCGCTTCCCCATGCAGGACATGGAGATCCAGAGCGGGGCGAAGCTCACGGTGCGCGAGTCGCAACTGGCGCTGTTCGTGAACGAAGGGCGCGCGGCCGATGCGTTCGGTCCGGGGCTGCACACGCTCATCACGTCCAATCTGCCCCTGCTCACGAACCTCCTGAACTGGGACAAGGCTTTCGAGTCGCCGTTCAAGAGTGACGTGTATTTCTTCTCCACGCGCGTCCAGACGGGACAGCGGTGGGGCACGCAGCAGCCCATCACCATCCGCGATCGGGAGTTCGGCGCGGTGCGTCTGCGGGCGTTCGGCATGTATGGCTTCCGCGTGACCAATCCGGCGGTGTTCCAGCAGAACGTGGGCGCCACGGATGCGGAATACACCGTGACGCAGCTCGAGCCGGCATTGCGCAACGCCATCATCGCGGGATTCACGACGGCCTTCGCGAATGCGCAGGTGCCGTTCCTGGACATGGCCGCCAATCAGGCGCAGCTCGCCACGCAGATCGCCGCGGCGGTGCAGCCGGCGTTCGAACAGCTGGGGCTCCGGCTCGAGTCGTTCACGGTGGAGAACCTCTCGCTCCCCGACGAACTGCAGAAGCGGCTCGACGAACGCATCTCGATGAACATCATCGGCGACATGCGCACGTACACGCAGTTCCAGGCGGCGCAGGCCATCCCGATCGCTGCGGCCAACGAAGGGGGCATGGCCGGTCTGGCCGCCGGCCTGGGCGCCGGGGTGGGGCTCGGTGGTGTCATCAGCAACGCCTTGACCGGTGCCGCCGGTGCCCCACAGGCGCCGGGTGTGGCCGTTCCGCCCGAACGCATGGCCGTGCCGGTGGCTCCCACCGCCGATGCGAAGTTCTGCACCAACTGCGGAACGCGACTGCCGTCCATCGCGAAGTTCTGCTCTGCCTGCGGTACGGCACAGAGCTGACCGGCTTCCCCGGAACCGCACGGGACGCGTCGGTGAAGCCTTTCGCAACCGCGATCGCAGGACAGGAGTGGGTGGTGGAGGCGTTCGGGTGTGATCCCGGGCGCCTTGCCAGCCTGCCTGCATTGCAGGCGCTGTTCGACGCGATGACCGACGAACTGTCGCTGCATCCGGTGGCACCGGCGCAGTGGCACCGGTTTCCCGCGCCAGGTGGCATCACCGGCATGGTGATGCTCGCCGAGTCGCATCTGACGGTGCACACATTTCCAGAACACGCGTCGGCCTGCATCAATCTGTTCTGCTGCACGCCACGCGCGCCGTGGAATTGGTCCGACCGACTGCACGATCTGCTCGGCGCCGACGGGGTGCTCGTGCGCGCACTGACGCGGGAGTACGTGCCCACGGGGACGGGCGCGGTCGCGGCCACCGTCGCGGCCACGGCCACGGACACGGACACAAGCGCGAGCGCGATCGCCGCGGAGTCGTCGCGATGACGGTGCCACAGCCGCACGGCGCGACCTGCCCCAACTGCGGTGCGCCGGTGCGGTTCCTCTGGGCGCAGGCCGTGCAGACCACATGTCCCTACTGCCGCTCGGTACTCGTGCGGCAGGATCTCGATCTCGCCAAGGTGGGCGAGCAGGCCGATTTTCCGGCCACCGGTTCGCCCATTCAGATCGGCACCGAAGGGCGCTGGCGTGAACGCACGTTCGTGGTGATCGGCCGCCTCACGTATGGCTGGGCGCGTGGGCGCTGGAACGAATGGCACTGCCTCATGAACGACGGACGCAGTGCGTGGCTGTCCGACGCGCAGCTCGAATACGCGATGACGGTGGAAGTGGGCGCTGGCGCCGACATGCCCGATGGGGCGCGTGTGCAGGTCGGCGAGCGCTACACCTGGGGCGACACCACGTACCAGGTCGCCACCATCACCACGGCCTTCTACCTCGGCACCGAGGGCGAACTGCCGTTCACCAGCTACGATCGCGGCACTTCACGATTCATCGATCTCACCAGCGTCGACGGTCGGTTCGCCACCATCGACGGCTCCGAACATCCCCCGCTGCTCTATCTGGGTGAATATCTCGGCTTCGACGACCTCGCGTTCCGCAATCTGCGCGAGTTCGAGGGATGGCGAGAGACATGACGATGCCCACGCCTGCCCTCCGGGTCCCCAGAGCGGCGGCACTCAACTGCAGCGCCTGTGGCGCGGCCATCGAACTGCATGCGATGGGATGGGCGGTGAGCGTGGTGTGTGCCGCATGCGGCGCCACACTCGACGCCACCGACGCCAATCTCCGCATTCTGCAGCGGGGTGGGCAGCTTCGTCTCACACCGCGGATTCCCCTGGGCACGCGCGGCACCTGGAAAGGAGCCCCGTGGGAAGTGATCGGCTGTCAGATGGTCACCATCACCGTGGACGAGGTGGACTATTCGTGGACCGAATACGTCTGCTTCAATCCGTGGCGCGGGTTCATCTATCTGTCGGAGTATCAGGGCCACTGGAACGTCATCGAGAAGTTGCGTCGGCAACCCGAACGTGAGCGTGGTGGCGCACAACCCACCGTGGACTACGGCGGGCTTACCTACAAGCATTTCCAGACGGCGCGGGCGCGCACGAGCGCGGCGCTGGGAGAGTTCCCCTGGGAATTGCAGGTCGGCGATGAGGTCATCGCGCGGGATTTCGTGTCGCCCCCGTATCTGTTGAGCGCCGAAGGGTACGATGAGGAGATCACCTGGTCGCAGGGGACGTACACACCGCCCGACGTGATCGCGAAGGCGTTCAATCTCGACCGGAACGCCCTGATCCGCCCCATCGGCGTCTTTGCCAACCAGCCCAACCCCTACGGCCACCTGCCGAAGCAGATCTTCGGGCTCTTCGCGATGTCGATGGTGGTGCTGGTGGTGATGTTCCTGGCGAACATCCTGCTGGCCAGCAATCGCACGGTGCTGAGCAGGCCCTATTCGTTCACCCGGGGCACGGAAGACCAGGCGGCGTTCGTGACGGATGTGTTCGAACTGGACGGACGTCCGTCGGTGGTGGCCATCGATATCGATTCGCCGCTCGACAACGACTGGCTCTATCTGTCGTTCGCGCTGATCAATGAAACCACGGGCGAATCGCGCGAGGCATCCCGGCAGGTGAGCTACTATCACGGCGTGGACAGCGACGGATCGTGGACCGAAGGATCGCGGCACGAAACCGTGCGACTCGCCTCGGTGCCGGCGGGGCGGTATTTCCTGCGGGTGCAGCCGGAGGGCGGTGAGCCCGCGAGGCGTGTGGTGAACTACACGTTGCGCGTGCGCCGCGATGCGCCGGTGTACGGATTCTACCTGGTGGCGTTCATCGCCCTGCTCGTTCCCGTGATCTTTGCCGTGGCCCCCTCGGTGTCGTTCGAGCGCCGGCGCTGGGCCGAGAGTGATCATGCGCCGGCCTCGAGCGACGATGACGACGACGATGATGAATAGCGTGACGGGAGGTCCGTGCTGATGGGACCGAAAGTGTATGTGGTCTGGGCCGCGCTGGTGCTCGGCCTGTTGGGCACCGCGCAGTATCGCGGGTGGTCGCTCACGCGGGCCACGGTGAGCAGGAACAATCCCAAGTCGGTGCGCGACAACCCCGGCGCGTACCGTTCCAGTTACTACGTTCCGGGGCGGACGCCCCGCGGCAAGTGAGGCGAGCGGCACATGGACACGTTCATGCAGAACCTGATCAACACGGCGGTCTACGGCCTCATCGGCGTCGTCATGTTCATCGTGGCATTCGTCATCATCGATGTGCTCACGCCCGGCAAGCTGTGGGATGAGATCGGCACGAAGCAGAACACGTCGGCGGCCATTCTCATGGGATCGGTGGCCATCGCGCTCGGCATCATCATCGCGGCGGCCATTCACTGAGCGGCGCCGGCCGCACCCGCCGGGACGTTCCTCGCGCCGCTGACTTTTTCCGAACGCCGTGCCACTCGCGCTGTTTCTTTCGGTCTGCCTGATCGCCGCCTGCGGGCTCATCTACGAGCTCGTGGCCGGTGCGCTCGCGTCGTATCTGCTGGGCGACAGCGTCACGCAGTTCTCCACCATCATCGGCACCTACCTGTTCGCGATGGGCATCGGGAGCTGGCTCTCGCGCTTCGTGGTGAAAGGCGTCGTCTCGCGGTTCGTGCAGGTGGAGTTGCTGGTGGGCGTGGTGGGCGGTCTCTCGTCGCTGCTGCTCTTTCTGTCGTTCGCGTACACCGATGCGTTCCGGCCCACGCTGTACGGCATCGTGCTGCTCATCGGCATTCTGGTGGGGCTCGAGATTCCGCTGCTGATGCGCATCCTGCGGGATCGTTTCAGTTTCAAGGACGTCGTCGCCAACGTCCTGACGTTCGACTATATCGGCGCGCTGTTCGCGTCCCTGCTGTTCCCTCTGCTGCTCGTGCCGCGGCTCGGACTCGTCCGCTCGGCGCTGCTGTTCGGTGTGATCAATGTGCTGGTGGGCCTGTGGAGCACCTGGCTCTTTCGTGACGCCCTGCCGCGGCGGCGGTCGTTGCAGATCACGGGGGTGCTGGCGCTGCTCGTGCTTGGCGGCGGACTCTGGAAGGGGCAGGCCATCACCACGCTGGCCGAAGAAGGGATGTACGCCGACCCCATCATCCTGGCCAAAGACACGAGGTACCAGCGCATCGTGCTGACCAGTTGGAAGGACGATCTGCGGCTGTACCTGAACGGACATCTGCAGTTCGCGTCGCGCGATGAATACCGCTATCACGAGGCGCTGGTGCATCCGGGGCTCGCCGCGGCGCGCGCGCGCGGACATGTGCTCGTGCTGGGTGGCGGCGACGGGTTGGCCGTGCGCGAGATTCTGCGGTACCCCGATGTGCAGCGCGTGACGCTGGTGGACCTCGACGAGGGGATGACCGCGCTCTTCCGCACGCATCCCCGGCTCACCGCGCTCAATGCCGGTTCGCTGAACGATGCCCGCGTGCAGGTGGTGAATGCCGATGCCTTCACCTGGCTGGATGCCCACGCCATGCAGTTCGATTTTGTCGTCATCGACTTCCCCGATCCGTCCAACTATCACGTGGGGAAGCTGTACACGAGCGCGTTCTACCGACTGGTCCAGCAGCACATGACACCAGGCGCGGCGCTGGTCGTGCAGAGTACGTCGCCGATGTTCGCGCGGCAGTCGTTCTGGAGCATCGTCACCACGCTGGAGGGCGCGGGGCTGCGCACGTGGCCGTATCACGTGTACGTCCCCAGCTTCGGCGAATGGGGCTTCGTGATCGCGAGCCGGGAGAGTTATGCTCCGCCGGCCAGTGTGCCCGCCGGCCTGCGGTATCTCACGGCCTCCACCATTCCGTCGTTGTTCGACTTTCCGGCGGACATGCAACGGGTGCCCGCACTTGCCAACCGGTTGAACGATCAGGTGCTCGTGCGCTACTACGAGCACGAATTCGATGCCATCAACCGTTGATCGGTGACACCCAGTCGACGGGATCTGCTCAAGTCGCTCGGCGCCGTGGTGCTGGCGCCGGCACTCGTGGGGCTGTCGCGCAAAGGGCAGGTGATCGACGGTGGCTTCGTGCCCGATGGCAGCGAACAGGGCCATGCGGTGCGTGATGAACGCTGGAAATCGTCGGCCTCGTCATCGCCATCCACGCGCGCCGAGCACCGCACCGCCGTTGCCATCGTCGGTGGTGGCATGGGCGGCCTGTCGGCGGCATGGCAACTGGACAGCCTCGGCGTATCCGATTGGGTGCTGCTCGAGATGGATGCGCATACGGGCGGCAACGCACGGTCGGCGCGTCCCGATGGGGCATCGCTGGCCGGGGCACCACAGGCGCGCGCGCCGTGGGGGGCACACTATGTGCCCGTGCCGGCGGTCGATGCGGTCCATGTGCGGCGTCTCTTCCGCGAACTGGGTGTGCTGAGTGAACACGGCGAATGGGACGAGCGCACGCTGTGTCACACGCCGCAGGAACGTCTCTGGCAACACGGGCGCTGGCACGAAGGACTCGAGCCGCTCGACGCGATCGGCGCGGCCGATCGGGCGCAGTTCGCACGATTCGATGAACGGATCGCCGAATGGCGCGCGAGCCGCATGTTCCGCGTGCCGGGCGCGATGGGCCATCGGGAGCGTCGGCGGGCCGTGGCGGCCGGTGGTGCTGCCGCGCGGACGGCGCGTGCGGTGGAAGCGCTCGACACCCTCACCGCCGATACCTGGTTGCGACAGGAGGGCTTCACGGCGCCTGCGCTGCGCTGGTGGGTGGAATACGGCACCCGCGACGATTTTGGCGCCTCACTCACGCAGGCCAGCGCGTGGGCAGCGGTGCACTACTTCGCGGCGCGTGACAACGACGAACACGGACCGCTCACCTGGCCAGAAGGCAATGACTTCATCGCACAGGCGCTCACGGCTCGGCTGAATGCCCGCACGACACGCCAAGGCACACCTCGCATTCGCACCGGCCAGACCGTGTGGCAACTGTCGCGTTCCGGAAACCGCTGGATCGTGGACACACCCGACCGACGCATCGTCGCCGATGCGGTCATCTGGGCGGCACCGCTGTTCGTGCTGCCGCGTGTGTATCGCGACGCATCCATGCGGGTGCCGGTGACACTCGATCACGCGCCGTGGGTGGTGGCCAACATCGTCCTGCACCGGTGGCCCGACGAACGCGGGGCGCCCCTGGCCTGGGACAACGTCCTCTACGACAGTCCCTCGCTGGGATACGTGAACGCCGGTCATCAATTGCTCGGTCACCCCTCGCTGCCGGCCGTATGGACATGGTATCATGCCGTGGTCGATCGGCCATCCGCGGAGGGTCGGCAGTGGTTGCTGCAACGTCCCTGGAGTGCGTGGCGTGATGAGATCGTGAACGATCTGTCGCGTGCGCACCCCGATATCGCGTCCTGCATCAGCCGCATCGACATCATGCGCTGGGGGCATGCGATGGCGCGTCCGGTGCCCGGGGTGCTGGAACGCGTGGACGTGTTGCAGCGTTGGCAACCGGCGCCGGGACTGTTTCCGGCCCACGCCGATCTGAGTGGCATGAGTCTGTTCGAGGAAGCACAGTGGCATGGCATCGCGGCAGCGGAGCGTGCGGCTGAACTGGTCGGACGGAGTGGCAGCGGCCGCGCACCCGTCGCACGGGAGGAGCTGGAGACACGATGAACACCGACGCATTGCAGTGGGCCGAACCGGCGCCTTCGTTGGCGCGCGCGGTGGCCGCGGAGTTCCGTCTCCTCAGTGAGATCGGTCGCGGTGGCATGGGGGTCGTGTATCTCGCCGAAGACACGCGTCTGTTGCGTCGCGTGGCCATCAAGACGCTGCTGCCGCATCTCGCCAGCGATGCGCTCGTGCGCGAGCGGTTCGTGCGGGAGTCGCGCACCGCCGCCGGACTTTCGCATCCGGGCATCGTGCCGATCTATGCCGCCGCCGAGCAGGCGGGGGTCGTGTATTTCGTGATGGGCTATGTGCAGGGCGAGTCGCTGGCCGATCGCTTGCTGCGCACCGGTCCGCTCGATACCCGTGAAGCGCTGACGATCGCGCGCCAGGTGGCCGAGGCGCTGGGATTTGCGCACGCCGCGGGTGTGGTGCATCGGGACATCAAAGCCGAGAACGTGCTCGTCGATGCCACGGGGCGCGCCGTCATCACCGATTTCGGGATCGCCCGCGTGGGAGAGGCGCAGCCGCTCACCGCCACGGGTACGGTGCTGGGGTCGGTGTATTACATGAGCCCCGAACAGGTGACGGGTGAGGCGCTCGACGGCCGCAGTGACCTCTATGCGCTGGGTGTGCTGCTCTATCACCTGCTCACGGGGCGGTATCCGTACGAGCGTGCGCAGGCGTCTGCGGTGCTGGTGGCGCATGTGACGGTACCGGTGCCGAGTCTGGCGGACCACCTGCCCGATGTGGACCCGGCGCTCGATGCACTGGTGCAGCGCATGCTGGCCAAGTCGCTGGCCGATCGCACCGCGTCGACATCGGTGCTGCTGCGGCAGGTCGACGAACTGTTGCGCGGACTCCCATCGACCGATGCCGGCGCGCCGGTGCGGCCTGTGGCGGTGGCGGCGATGCCGACCGTGGTGCCAGCGGCGATGCCGACGGCGGTACCGGCGGGGATGCCGGCCGCGTCATCGTCCGCTGCGGTGTCCACGCCGAGCGACGGCACGCTGTCGTCCGACGAAGCCCGCCAGATCTGGGAGCGTGCCGCGGAGTTGCAGGCGCACACCGGCGTGATCGTGCCACCGCCGGCGTTTGCGCTGCGCACCCCGGATGCCGCCGAACCGCTCACCCGCGGTTATGCGGCCGTGGTGGTGAAGGATGCGGCGGTGGAAGCGGGTATCGATGCGCGATACGTGGAGCGTGCACTTTCGGAGCGTGCGGTCGCGCAGGCCCAGGCAGAGCAGCAGGCGCTCGCGGAACGCGTCCCGATCGAACTGCGTGTGGGTGAATTTCAGCGCTCGGCACCCAGCCGATGGATGGGCGCGTACAACAAACTCGAATTCGAAGCGACCCTCGACGGTGAAGTGCCGCTCGAGTTCTTCGACGAACTCGCCGACGAGGCCCGTCGTGCACTCGGTGAACTCGTGAACATCAGTGCGGTGGGGCGCACACTGTCCATCACCACCGGCGGCTCGCGCCAGCGAGGCGGCAGCATGCCCCGGATGGCGCAGATCCAGGTGTCCGTGCGCAACGGCCGCACGTTGATCCGCGCATTCGAGGACCTCACGCAGATGTCGGGAGGATTGTTCGGCGGCGTGGGATTCGGCGCTGGCATGGGTCTGAGCCCGCTGATGTTCGGTGTGGTGCTCAAGGCCACGCATGAACCCATGCTGGCCGGGCTCGGGGTGCTGGCCACGTTTCTCACGGCGCAGATCACGGCCCGCACGATCTTCACGCGAGCATCCCGCAAGCGCGAGAAATCGCTGCGGGAGCTCGTCGAACGGCTCGCACGCCTCGCGCAGACGGAACTCGCGAACAAAAAACTGCGCCCCTGACTCGTTGGAGTCAGAGGCGCAGGAGAGCGTGATGCGACAGGCCGCTACTTGCGGTTCACCCAGGTCAGCATCTCGCGGAATGTCGGACGCTTGCCGTACATGAGCAGCCCCACGCGATAGATCCGGCCGGCGAACCAGGTCGTGAACACGGCGCCGAGCGCCACGGACACGAGCGACAGCACGATCTGCGACGTCGGCACCGGCGCCACCGTCATGCGCAGCGGCATCACGATCGGCGCGCTGAAGGGCAGCGTGGACAGGATGCGTGACAGCGCCCCATCGGGCTGCATGAGCACGTTCTGGACGAACATCACACTGGTCACGAGCAGCAGCACCACGGGCATCTGCGCCTGCTGCGCTTCCTGTTCGCTGTTGATCGTGGAGCCCACGGCGGCGAAGAGACCGGCATAGAACATGAAGCCCAGCACGAAGAACCCGAGCAGCGTGAACGCCGTGGTGAAGCCCACGTCGGGAATGGCCAGCGGCGTGCTGGCGGCGCCCAGCGAGGCCAGGATCGGCGCCCGCAACTGGTACATGAGCACACTCATGACCATCCACAGCACGATCTGCGTGAGCCCCACGCCACCCACGCCCACCACTTTGCCGGCCAGCAACCGGGTGGCCGGAATGCTGGCCACCACCACCTCGGCCACCCGGGTCTGCTTCTCCTCCAGCACCCCGCGCAGCACGTTGAGGCCGTAGATGAAGATCGTCATGTAGAGCGTGAGGGCCACCGCCAGCCCCACGAAGAAATTGAGCTGACCCGAGCCGCCGCGTCCCTGCTTCGTCAGCCGCTCCGTGGCGATGGTGGCCGAGACGCCGGTGAGCGCACGACCCACATCGGGATCCACACCCGCCTGCTCCAGACGCAGCGAGAAGAGTTCGCGCTGCAGCGCCCGTTCGAGCCGCTGCATGTCGAAGAGTGCGGTGGTGTTGCTGCCCGCATAGCGCGCCCGCCCGCTGGTGAGCGACAGACTGTCGATCACCAGATACCCCTTCGCCCGTTCGCTCATCACTTCGCGCGTGGCCAGCGATTCGGCGGCGGCGATGCCGGCACCGGTCACCTGGTTCACCCGCGGCGCATGATCGCCCGCCGTCACTCCTCCGGCGATCTGCGTGGACACCCGCGAGCCGAGATCGGAGCCCGTGGCGTCGATGATGATGATGTTGGTGGCGTCGGCCGCGCCCTTGTCCTTCGAGGCGATCAGCGCCGGCAGGATCATGAGAGTGCCGAACAGCAGTGGGCCGAACAGCGTGGCCACGAGAAACCATCGGGTGCGGACACGCTCCAGGTACTCACGGCGGACGACCGCCAGAAACTTGCGATCAACCATGGCCGCTCATCCCCGCTTCGACGTGGGTGGCCCCGACTTTCTCGAGGAAGATGCGGTGCAGTGAAGGACGGACCCGCTCGAACCGTTCGATGGACGCGCCGGTCTGCACCAGCGCGGTGAGCAATGCCGAGGGTTGCACCTCGTCCGGCAATTCCAGTTCGAGATACCGATGGGAGTCGTCGCGCCGCGTCACCCATGCCGGATCGTTCAGGATGGCCTCCGTGGCCGCCGATGGCGCCCCGTCGAATGCCAGCGCCACGAACCGTCCGCCGTGGGCATCCCGCACCTCGCCGATCGTGCCATCGAGCACTTTTTCGCCCGCCGCGATGATGCAGACGGCATCGCACAGGCGTTCGGCGTTGTCCATGAGATGCGTGCTGAAGATGATCGTGCGCCCCTGACGACGGAGATCCACCACCGTATCCTTGAGCGCCTGCGCATTGATCGGATCGAGACCGCTGAAGGGTTCGTCCAGGATGACCAGTTCGGGATCGTGCAGCAGGGCACCGATGAACTGCACTTTCTGCTGCATGCCACGCGAGAGTTCGTCCACCTTGCTCGTGCCCCAGTCGGCGCCATTGCCCTTCAGGGACAGGCGCTCCAGCCAGGCATCGATGCGGCGGTCGAGATCGCGGCCGGACAGCCCCTTCAGCTCCCCGAGGAACCGCAGGACCCGACGCACCTGCATCTTGCGATACAGTCCGCGTTCTTCGGGGAGATAGCCGATGCGATCGACGATGGAGGGATCGTGACTGGGGGCACCGAGGACGGAAATGGAGCCCGTATCGGGTGCGATGATGTTCAGCAGCATGCGGATGGTGGTGGTCTTGCCGGCACCGTTGGGGCCGAGCAGACCATACACCGTGCCGCGGGGGACACGAAGCGAGAGTGTCCGCACCGCAATGTGGTGCGCATACCGCTTCGAGATGCCCGAGACTTCTATGGCAGGGGAGGACATGCGATCGAGGGCAAATATCCGTTGCACAAGGACCTGACGTGCAGATTCCGGAAAGGCGGTGGACCAATCCGGGGCGTCGGTCGGATTCCGGGAATGTAGGCGTCGAGCAGCGAATTGCCTCTTCTCACGGTGAAAGCGATCATTTCTGCATGCGTTCAGGTCGATGGATCCCGTCACCGCTGGAACCGGGGAAACTGGCGATACTCGCGCTGGTGTTCTTCATCTCGCATGCGGCGTCCCTGGCGCTCATTCGATACGGGGGACCCCTGGCGCCGGCGTGGCCACCGGCCGGTGTGGCCGTTGCGGCGCTGCTGGTGTTGCCCCGCTCCCATCGCCCGCTGGTGTTCATCGGCTATGTGGTGCTCGACACATTGTCGAATCTGCTGCAGGGGTACGCCACCGGGGTGGGATTGATGTTTCTGGTGGCCAGCCTGTCGGAGCTGGCGCTGATCGATCTCCTGCTGCGCCGCTGCACCGATCGACCGCTCCGGTTTGCCCGTCTTGGGGAGGTGCCACTCTTTCTGGCGGTGGTGAGTGTCGCGACGGCCATCGCCAGTGTGCCGGCCGGCATCGTGGCACAGTGGGCGGACGGCAGCACCATCCTGCGTGGTGGGGTGGTGTGGTGGATCGGCGACATGCTCGCCTATGCCGTCGTCACGCCGCTGGTGGTCCTGAGCTTCTACCCGCCGCGTTTTCCCATCCGCCGCTGGACCGTGGCTCGCCTGCTCGAGGCATCGGCACTGGCCGCGATCTCCATGGCCATGGCGGTCTTCGCGTTTCGTGGCACGCGTCTCATCGGACCGCTGCAGGCTCAGCCCTACATGCTCATTCTGCCCGTACTCCTGGTGACGCTGCGGTTCGGTCAGCTCGGGACGCTGTGGACGGTGCTGGGCATCGGTATTACGGGCGTGCTGTTGCTGATCGACAATCAACCCGCGGTGCTGTCGATCTCGGCGGGGGGCGACGCACTGACCATTCATCAGACCTTTCTGGGTATTCAGGCCGTCGTGGCACTCGTGCTCTCCACGGCGCTGCGCGAGCAGGAAGAAACCGCCGTGGAGCATGCGCGCACGGTGGAAGCGCTCACGGCCAGCGAACAACGGCTCCGACAGAGTCAGAAGATGGAGGCCATCGGGCAACTCGCCGGTGGTATCGCGCACGACTTCAACAACGTGCTGGCCGCGATTCTGATGCAACTCGAGGAACTGCGGTTGGTGCGCGATCTGCCGCGGGTCGGACGGGAATTGCTCGTGGACGTGGAAACGGCCGTGCAACGGGCCGCACGCCTCACCCGCCAGTTGCTGGTGTTCAGCCGGCAGCAGGCCATGCAGCCCAGGGTGCTCGATCTCAATGTCCTCGTGCGCAGTCACGTGCGACTGCTGCGACGGGTGGTGCCGAGTTCGTACTCCCTCGTGGTGTCGTCGGCCCCCGCTCCGCTGGTGGTGGAAGTGGACGGTGGCATGATCGAACAGGTGCTGATGAACCTCGTGCTCAATGCGCGTGATGCGCAGCAGGGCGGCGGGGCGATCGTCATCACCATGATGCCGCGCACCCTGCCGCCCGATTCGCCCAGCGGTCTGCCGCCCGGCAACTACGCCGTGCTCAGCGTGCGCGACACCGGCAGCGGTATTCCCGAGGATCATCTGCCGCGTCTCTTCGAGCCGTTTTTCACCACCAAACCCACGGGGCAGGGCACCGGCCTCGGACTGGCGACCGTGTACGGCATCGTGCAGCAGCATGGTGGCACCGTGCGGGTGGAGACGACGCTCGGGCTTGGCACGACGATGGAGGTATGGCTGCCGGCAAGTACCGAGGCGCTTCCCGAGCAGGCCACGGGCGCGACGGACGACCTCTCTCCCGATTCGGGTGAACACCGGGCTCCCGGCACCATCCTGCTCGTGGAAGACGAGCCGACGGTCCAGCGTCTGCTGCAGCGTGTGCTGCAGCGCGAGGGGTATCAGGTCCACGTCTGCTCGAGTGGCCGGGATGCGCTCGAACTCTGGCCGCATATCGGGGCCACCATCGACATGGTCATCACCGATCTGGTGATGCCCGGTGGTGTGAGCGGCACACAACTGGCCCGGGAGCTGCACCGGCTCGATCCGTCGCTGCCCATCGTCTTCACCAGCGGCTACGACCCGGAGTTCGATACCTCCGACGTCACCATGATTCCCGGCGAGAATTTTGTCCCCAAGCCGGCCCGGAGCGAGGAACTGCTGTCGGTGGTTCGGCTTCGGCTGGGACGGCGGGAACCCGCCGCGGAGACGGAATGACCCGCCCCCCTGCGAACGGGGCGTCCATGGTGCATATCTTTCAGGAATATTCCGCGGCGGCTCCCCGCAGCGCCGACGCTGCCGGTACCGTATGGCTGACGTTCCATCACGGATCTCCCATCACGGATTTCCATCGCGGAAATCCATCACGGATCTCCCCACCATCCTTCCCATGCTCCGTCGACTGCTCTCTTCCACCGCGATCGTCTGCGCTGCCACCACGATCGCCGTGAGCGCTGCCGTGGCCGCGCCACGTCTCTTCGCCGACCTCTCGGGCAAGTGGAATGTGAACATCGCCACCCCCGATCAGGCCCGCACGTCGCTCATGACCCTCACGCAGAAGGGTGACTCCATCAGCGGCACCACCGAATCCGAACTCGGAGTCGCCCCGGTGAAGGGCGTGGTGAAGGGCGACTCCGTCCTCTTCGGCTTTGCCCTCGACATGGGCGGTCAGCAGATCGTCATCAATGGCGCGGCCGTGATGAAGGGCGAGCACAACATGGAAGGCCTGCTGGATGTCTCGGGCATGGGCGCCTTCCCGTTCAGCGCCGCTCGCCAGCCCTGACGCCCAGGTCGCGGTACCGCTCCACCAGCCGGACGAACTCGGCGCGGTATCCGCCCTCATCCTCTCCCAGCGCCGCGCGGGCCTGCTCCAGCACCTGCGCGGCGCTGGTGTTTCCCTTGTACGGCGAGTCGCGCAGCAGCATGCCGAAGGCCGCCACACTGCTGGCAAACCGCATGTCGGTGCTGCCGCGTCCGGTCTGTGCTTTCACCGGCTGTGTGAGCAGGCGGCTGGTCGATTCGCCGGGGCGCTTGTAGCGCAGATTCACGAACAGCAGCTCGCCGTCGTTGGCCGGTGTGCGCGGGGCGGCTTCGGGCTGTTCATACCGCCGCGCTTCCGACTCCGGGAGTGAGATGGTCCCGCTCACGCCCACGGGAACGATCTCGTACAGCGCGGTCACCTGGTGACCGGCGCCGAGGTCGCCGGCATCCTTGCGATCGTCGGTGAAATCCTCGTTGCGCAGCAGCCGGTCCTCGTAGCCGATCAGGCGATAGGCCTGTACCCGGCGCGGATTGAACTCGATCTGCAGCTTCACGTCGTTGGCCACGGTGAGCAGCGTCGCGCCCATCTCCCGCACGAGCATCTTGCGGGCTTCGTCGATGCCGTCCACGTAGGCGTAGTTGCCGTTCCCGCGCTTGGCGAGCTTCTCCATCTTCGCGTCCTGATAGTTCCCGGTGCCGAAGCCCAGAATGGTCAGGTACGTGTCCTCAGTGCGGCGGCGCTCGATGAGACGTTCGAGTTCACCGTCGCTGCTCACCCCCACGTTGAAGTCGCCATCGGTGGCGAGGATCACGCGGTTGTTGCCCTGCTCCAGGAAGTGTTCGCGCGCCGTGCGATAGGCGAGTTCGATGCCCGCGCCACCGGCGGTGGATCCACCGGCTTCGAGACGATCGATGGCCTGCATGATGCGCTCCTTCTCGTCTCCGCTGGTGCTGGGCAGTACGAGTCCGGCCGCACCGGCATAGGTGACGATGGCGACCCGATCCTGCGGACGGAGCTGGTTCACCAGCAACTGCAGCGAGGATTTCACCAGCGGCAGTTTGTCGGGCGACATCATCGAGCCGGAAACATCGATGAGGAAGACGAGATTGTTCGGCGGCAGCGCTTCCGTCGCGATGCGCTTCGACTGCAGCGCGATGCGCACGAGCTGGTGCCGGGGTTGCCACGGTGCGGCCGTCACTTCGGTGGTGATGGCCACCGGATCGTTGCCCCGCGGTTCACGCAACTCGTACGGGAAGTAGTTGATCAACTCCTCGATGCGCACGGCATCGGCGGGCGGACGCTGTCCACGCTGCAGGAAACGACGCACGTTGCCGTATGAGGCCCGGTCCACGTCGATGGAGAACGTGGAGAGGGGATTGTTGCTCACGCCGAGGAACGGGTTGTCCTCGATGCGGTCGTATTGTTCACGGTTGCCCGGCTGGCCCGGGTAGGGACGTGGCGGGCGTGCGGCATCCGTGCCGTTCATCGCCGCATCCGCTGCGGCGCGACGACGGGGGGCGGTCATCTCGATCCCGCGCGCGACGCCACCCATCACGCCATAGGCGGGAGACGGAGCCGTGGCGGACGGTGCGACCGGAGGCGCGGCGGCCGTGGCCACAGCCGACAGGCGGGCGGTCTCCTTGCGCACGGGTTCCGCTGCGGTCACCACCCCGCTCAGTGTCATCGTCGCGCGCGTCAGGCGCACGGTGACCCGCACGGTGTCGCTCTGGACGGTATGCTGGGTCGTGGCAATTTCGTATCCGATGCTGTAGGTACGAATGCTCAGGACCGTGTTGGGGACGAGCCGGTCGAACGTCACCGAGAATCGACCCAGCAGGTCCGCCGCCGTCGACTGCGTGAGCAGCGCGCGGCCGCCGCCCTGCGCCGCCGTGATCTGCACGCGCGCCTGCTGGAGTGCCTGCGCGGTCGAGGCATCCACGACGGTACCGGTCACGACCACGCGTCGTGGTGCGGCGTCTGCGGTTCCGACGTCCGTTGCCACGGGCACGGCGGTCGCGGACGACATGGCGAGCGGCGCCCGCGCCAGGGCAGCGGCGGGGGCAGGTGCAGCCGCTGGGGCGACCACTGGCGGCGGCGCCGCTGGTGAGGCTTCGGCCACGGCTGCGGCCCGGCGTTCGTTGCGCGGTTTGTCTCGCGGTTCGTCCCGACGCGCGGCCAGATCACCGGTGACCGCGACAGGGGATGGTGCGGAAGCCGCTGGCGCAGGTGCTGGAACCACCAGGCGCGCCACGGCGGGCGACTCCGACGAGGCTACGGGCGGCGCCACGGGGGCTGCCATGGGTGTTGCCACGGGCGGCGTCGCCGACGGCGCCACCACCGGCTCCTCCGCCTTCTTCGCGATCTGCGGGGAAGCACCCTCAGTCGTGTCGTTCGCGAGCTCCTTGCCACCTCGCAGCCACACCGTGCTGCCGAGACCGAGCACCAGCACGGCCGCCGCCGCGGCGGAATACCACCACGGCCGGATGCCGCGTCGCGTGCCCGCGTTGCGCGCCCGGGTGTTCAGGGGCACCACATCCCGCGGTACATCTGGCGGTACATCCGGCACCGCATCCGCGATACGCGCTGCCGTGCGCGCGGCGTCTTCGGCAGGAACGACACCCGCCGGTGTCACGTCGAGCGCGGCGAGAATCCGCGAACTCCCGGCCATCAGCCCGCGTGCTTCGGCCACCAGGGCCGCACACGATGCGCAGCCGTCCACATGCGCCGCCACCACTGCGGCCGCGTCCACATCGAACGCGTCGTCGAGCCAGGCGTGCACCGTGCCTTCTTCGAGATGCCCGTCCGCCGTGAATTCCGGCAGCAACCGTTCGTCGGGCATGATGAATTCCTCACGCGACATCGGATCCCTCCCGCGCAGCCTGTTCCCGCTGCAGCGATTCGTAAACGTCCACCAGGCGACGACGGGCCCGCGACAGTGTGGTGCCCACACTGCCGACACTGAGTCCCAGCGCCGCGGCGATTTCGTGATAGTCGAGCCCTTCTTCGCGCAGGAGCAGCGCCATGCGATCGCGTTCGGCCAGTGCGTCCACCGCCGACCGGGCCAGCGCCTGTTCGCGCAGGGCTGTCTCTTCTTCGTCCACCTGTCGCTCGAGGCGGAGTACGTCGGGCTCCTCGTCCGCGTCGTGCTGCAGCTCCCCGCGCAGCCGCGACAGGCGCCGCCGCTCGCGGACCGCGCGACGGGCTTCGTCGCGCATGAGGTTGGTGGCCACGGCGAAGAGCCAGGCGCGTTCCTTCGCCACGGGCCCGTGACGCAGTGCGCGCATGAAGGTCTCCTGGGCCAGCTCCTCGGCGAGATCACGGTCACCCAGCCGGCGCGTCAGATAGCGCACGACCGGGGCGTGATACTCCCGGAACAACCGTTCGAGATCGTCCATTGTGAGAATGGGATGAGGCGTTCCGCGACCCGATCGAGGGTCGCTGTCCGGAGACGCCATCGTGCTCAGAACTTGCACACCGGGGGATCCGGCGGGATCCTTGAGGCTGCCGTGACTTCCCGGAGCGTTTGTGACGCCGTCGTCACTTCCCTCGCCCGCCACTGATCTCCCCCTGATCGCATGGCCCGGATTGCCCTCGCAGTTGCCTCGCTCGCCGTTGGACTGGGTGCCACCTGGATCGGCGTACGTGGCGCCGGCCCGCTTCCGCCCCTCGGCTCGGTGCTGTCCCCGTCGGTGGGGCTCTGGGCCAACGCGGCCGACGATCTTCCCGCCGACGCCGATGGCCGGATCCCCGCGCTCGGGTCGCAGGTCGATGTGCGCTACGACCAGCGCAGCGTGCCGCACATCTTCGCGACCACCGAACTCGACGCCGTGCGAGCGCTGGGGTACGTCGTGGCGCGGGACCGGCTCTTCCAGCTCGAATTGCAGTCGCGGGCAGGGGAAGGCACGCTCACCGAACTGGTGGGCAATGTCGCGTTGCCGGCCGATCAGGAGACCCGTCGCCTGGGCATGCCGCGTGCCGCCGAACAACGCCTCGCGTCATTCGATCGCAATGGCGAGATGATGCAATTGCTGCAGGCGTATGCCGATGGCATCAACGCCTGGCGTGCGTCGCTGTCGCCGGCGCGGTATCCGGCCGAATACAAGCTGTTGAACAAGACGCCGCGGGAATGGTTGCCGGTGCACACGCTGCATCTGTTCAATCGCATGGGGTACACGCTGGCGCATGCACCGGTGGAACTCGATCTGCTGCGGGCGCGCGCGCTCGTGGGCGATTCGGCGGCCGATGCACTCTTCGACACCGATTCGCCGGTGCAGGAGCCCATCCAGCCCGCCCCGCGGCACGAACCGCGCGAGATGTTCACCCCGCTGCCGGCGCCCGGGGCCCCCGACACCGCGGCCGCACGACTGGTGACCGCACTCGGCGGCGTCGAGCAGACGCTGTTCGGCTGGTCGCGCGATATCGGGGCCTCGGCCGACGAGCGCGCGATGCTCGCGCAGGAACGCGCCTTCGCCAGCAACAACTGGGCGGTGGCGCCGCAACGCAGTGCCTCGGGCAGAGCGCTGCTGGCGGGTGATCCGCATCTCGAACTCACGCTGCCGAGCATCTGGTATGAAGTGCACATGGTGGTGCCCGGTGTGATGGATGTGGGCGGTGTGACCATTCCCGGTCTGCCGGGTGTGGTGATCGGGTATACACGCGCCTTCGCGTGGAGCTTCACCAACACGGGCGCCGATGTCATGGACTTCTGGCGCGAGACCGTGGACGATGCAAAACATCCCACGCGCTATCAGCTCGATGGCGAGAACGTGCCCTTCGTCGACACGCGCATCGAGACGTATCGTGGCCCGCAGGGCACGGTGATCGGTGTGGACACGGTGTACTACACGCATCGTGGACCCATGCAGCGGGTTGGCCGCGAATGGCTGTCGATGCGATGGACGGTGCTCGAAGCCGGCAACGAATTGCTGGGCTTTCGCGCCGGACAGCGTGCGCCCTCGGCGACGGCATTTCTCGATTCGATGGCGGTGTATTACCAGGCACCGGCGCAGAACATGATCGTCGCCGATACGGGCGGCACCATCGCGATCCGGTCCACCGGGCGGTATCCCATCCGTGCCGACAGCGGACGCGGCACGGCCATTCGTGAGGGCAATACCCGCCGCACCGACTGGATCGGTTTCCGTCCGGTCGATCGGTATCCGCAGAGCGTGAATCCCGCACAGGGCTTTCTCGCCTCGGCCAATCAGGAACCCATCGACCCGCTGTACGATCCGCTGTACTTCGGCGTGGATGCGCACTACGAGATCTGGCGCGCGCTGCAGATCAATCGTCTGCTGCGTGGCGACAGCAGCATGACCGCCGATCGCATGCGGCAGTTCCAGACGGATCCCGGCAGCGTGCGCGCCGACCTGCTGGTGCCGGCATTCCTGCACGCCGCCGAAGTGCGCCGTGCGACGGGAGCCGGCTCGCCGTCGCTGGAAGCCGCCGAAACGTTGCTGTCGAAGTGGGACCGCCGATACACACGCGACAACACCGGTGCGCGTCTCTTCGAGATGGCGCTGTCGTTCACGACGGCGCTGATCTATGACGAGCTCACGCCGCCGGGTGCGCGGCAGCGTGTTGCCACACCGTCCGAATCGCGTCTGCTGCAACTCGTCGCCGATTCCACCAACGGCTGGTGGGACGATCGGCGTACTCCCTCGGCGCGTGAGGATCGTGACGTGGTGCTCTCCACGGCGCTGGCCACGGCGTACGATTCGCTGGTCACGCAGTATGGCGACCCGGCGCAGAAGCCCTGGGTCTGGGGCACGGTCTCGCCGGCCCGGCCCACGCATCTGCTCAAGCTCGAAGGCTTCGCGGCGCCGTTCACGCCCATCGACGGAGGACGCGGCACACTCAATCCCTCCGTGGCCTCCAAACGCGCGAACTTCGGCTCCAGTTGGCGCATGGTGGTGGAGTTCGGCAAGGAACCCGTGATTCGCGCGACGTATCCCGGCGGACAGAGCGGCAACCCGGCGAGCAGCCGCTATCTCGATCGACTGCCGTTGTGGAGCAGTGGGACGCTGGACAGCGTGCGCACCCCGCGCACCGTCACCGACCTGCCCGCGAGCGATGTGCGCGCAGTGCTCACCCTTACGCGCTGACGCCGAACAGGAGGAATCTTCGCATGCCCAGTGGATCGGTGTTCATCGTGGCGTTGCTGGTGCAGGTCGCGGCACAGGCGTTTCTCGGCGTCTGGGGCGCCGCGATCGGTGGGGTCTTGATCGGACTCGCCGTGCGCGGGCCGGGCGCATTCCGTGTGGGTTTCTTCTCGGCCATCGTCGCAGCGGCATTGTTGTTGGGCGCCACGGCGATGCGTGGTGCGCCGGTATGGCACTGGGCCGGGATGATCGCCGGCAACTTCCGGCTGCCTGCCTGGGGCATCATGGCGATGACGCTGTTGTTGCCGGCGCTGCAGGCGGGCGGGATTGCGGGGGGGATCGGGCGGGGGCTCGCGGTGTCGCGGCGGTAGTGGAGGGCCGTGCGGTTGTGGGTTCTGGGGAGTTGGGTTTGGAGGGAACAGACGGGTGGTGGGTCGCGCCTCCGATACGCGGTGGTCTCCATAAATAACCCACCAACCCACGACCTCCTCCTTTTCCGGAAAGTCCAATGATCAACAGCAACCGAAGTCGTCGTAACTGGCTGCGCTACCTGGTCGCCTGTGGTGCGGGAGCGATGGCGATCACGGCACTATGGCTGAGATTGAATCGGGAGCAACGAATCGAGCAGGCGTTGTTCGGAGCACAAAGCGCCGCCTCCGGATATTGGTCCGCATTGATCGTTGCGGGTGTTCCGAGAGACAGCGCCACAGCCCTCACGGCGCGAAAAGTCAGAGCCCGGTTCTCGCCAGTACGAGAGCCGTGGGGAGAACTCCCTTTCATCGAGCATCCATCGGATACGCTCGTATGGGAAGGCTTCTCGCTCAATCCCTTCAGCGAGGCAGCTCCCGAAGCACTGTGGAACGCACTGCCGCAGCGGGATCGATTGATGCAGGACAGAAGCATCGCCCGCGAAGCGATGCAGGAGGCGCGGGAGCATCTCCAGCACCGTGAAAAACAACGACAGCGCATACTCCTTGTGATGGTATGCGCTGCATTGGCATTCACCGCGTTCGTTTGGCGGCGAACGGGACGAGTGGATTCCGATGTGGGAGAATGGATTGGGAGACGAGCAGGCGCCTGAGTCGGGCGGGTATCGAGCAGGTGTCCGCGACTACGCACGGGTTCAAAATGAGCAGAGCCGATCCCTGAGGACCGGCTCTGCAGATGATGTCGTCGCCTGCAGCGCGGCGGTCTTGATGCTCAGGCCGTCCGTCTGCGTCGGGCGATACCGAAGATCGCTGCCAGCCCCGAAGCCATGAGCGCATAGGTGCTCGGTTCGGGAACCGTGGTTGGCGGCGTGCTCGTCCACGGCGACGGGATGGGTGAGTTGGGGTCGGTGTGGTCGGTGTCGACGTAGAAGACGTATGCGGTGCTTCCATTTGCACCGAAATTCCTTCCCGTGAAGTCGATCAGCAATTGCTCATAGATGTCCCCAACCGGCGCAATTCCGCCGATTCCCACAATGTTCGAGTACGTAAAAGTTGGTTCGTTTCCAAAGCCTGCGTTCTGGGCTGACCAGCCCTTGTCCGATCCCGACGTGCCAACCTCGGTTGCCGTGTTGCCATTCTGCTGGCACGAGTTGCCTGTCCACGCACAATCGAACACCGTACGGCTCGACGCACCGTTGAGCACGACAGTCGAAAGTTCACCATGCAGTTGTTCGCCTGTGAACTGGTCCTTTCCCGCATAGCTCAGCAGCCAGGTGTAGCCCGCATAGGACGAGTAGGTGTCCTCTTGACAGGTAAAGCGCAAAACGAACCGGTACCCTCCGTCTGAGGACATCACGCCGCACTGGCCTGCATAGCCACCGCCCAGTGCTCCCCAGGTCAGTGTCTCGGTGAAACCCGAGAATGTCGTATACGTCACCTGCATCCCGGCCATGCTCGCGCCGGTCGCTACATGGTTGCCGAGTCCGGCGACATCGTACTGCGTTCCGGGGGTGTAGGTGACGGTCTGGGCAGACGCCGGAAGCGCGATCGCTCCGAGGGTTGCCGTGGCGATGAGGGCGGCCTTGCTCAAGGGATGCATAGTCCGAAACGGTGGAGGGAAACAAAAAGAAACAGAAAGAACAGTCAGCAATAAGCGTACCTGGTGATTTCCGTATTGTGGAATCTTTTATGTGCAGTACTGGTAGGCAGATAGACCGGTTGGCGCTCCCATCATTGGCACGCCGTACCGATCTGTTGTTGCGACTCAACTACAGCCTGTAGCAGGGGTATTCCACCTCTGTTTCGTGCCGTCGTCTGCTTTTACGGTACGTCGCCGTGCTCTCTGAGCCTCGCCAGCCAGGCCGGAACCGGCTTCCCCTGTTCTTCGAGCAGACTCAGCAATTGAGCAGCACGCTCCATTCTCATTTCGGCTGGCAAATGCCTTGTCAGGATATCGAGCGCCGCAGCCGCCAACGGCCCGGTCACCTCGAGCTCCGACCGCTCGGCCCGGTCCATCACGTACCATGCTTGCAGCCGTCGCTGCGTCTTCAGGTACGGCGAGGTACCGCCGATGAATCGCCACAAGCCTGTCGGGCTCATCCCGGTTTCCTGAGCGACGACGCGAATGGACTTTTCCGCAACCCGTTCCCGAACGGCGTTGCGCAACTCCTCGACTGGGACGTCCGCACGATTACCGGACACGGGTAACGCCGGTCCGGGGGAGGCTTGGGTGTTCTAAGTGTTTCTTTTTGACTGGGCTACACGTCTGACGCTAAAGGACGCCAACCTGAAATACAAGACTGTGGGCTCCCCGGGCCGCTCCCGGGAGCCCACAATGCTACTTCAGCGTCCATCCCAACTCCCGGCACACCCGCCGCACGGCGATCGGCCCCGGCTGATTCACCAGGAACCAAGCACTGAGGCGTCCCCACCTGGCCTGCTTCATTGTCGGGTCCATATGACGATCCATGCGATGGTGACGGAAGGGTCGGGCTTTGAAGCAACTCCTGTCGATCCGCACTCACGGCCCGGGGGCCACAACTGACCCAGTGCTCCGTGCGTATCGGATGCCTTGGTGTAGACCTCCAGTGCCTCGACCTCCGCAGTGTTCAACATGGACAGGCCCAAGTCCGGCATCGGCCTTCCGTTCAGGAAGATGCAAACCGATCGGCCAAGTCGGAGCCCTTTTGCGCTCGTGGTTCGGTTCTGCATCAGTGCGGCCACGAGCCCATCGGATTTCGTTTGTCTCAGCTCTTCACCCGAAACCACGACCGACATGGGGCCGCGCGCATTCAGCCTGGTATAGGCGTCCGTCAGTGCGGCCTCCAGCACGATGGAGCTTCCCTTCTGCCCAGTCGCCAGCAACTCCACCACCTCGGTGACTGTATCCCGTCTGACGAGGATGCTGCGGAGCGACGGTCGGAAACCTGGTGCCGAAATCCGCGCGATGTACGCTCCCGGGCGAATACCGATGAGAAACCCTCCGACTGAGTCGGTCTTCGCTCGCCCACTTGTGCCCATGATGGCGACTTGTGCCCCAACAATAGGCTCGAGGGTCGAATCCGCTCCTACGACACCGCGAACGCCCGAGAACGAACGCCGGACCCGGACGCTCTGCAGGACCTGCGTCGAAGGGGCAAGCCGCACTGTGACGGAGGCCGTTCCGTCCTGAACATCAACCGTGAGCGAGCTGGGCAAATAGCCCAATCGTCTCACCTGCAAGCCATGACGCCCGTCGGGAACCCTGTTGATCGAAAACTGCCCACGCTCGTCGGTTCGTGAAATCCGCGTGCCGGATCCAATGGTGAGGAGGATCTCGGCATCGACGACGGGTCGACTATCGACGGAGCTGACGACCTCGCCGCGCACAATACCATTGGTCTCTGCGCTCTGACCAGCAAGCGCAGATGTGCACGAGACAAATAGGGCGAGTCCGATGACACGCGGCACCATGGACCACATCGTTTCCTCCCCGGTGCTCCACCGGCCGTTCACCCCCAAACCCTGAACCCATAACCCACCACGCTACTTCAGCGTCCCATCCAACGCCGCCCACACCCGCCGCACGGCGATCGGCCCCTGCTGATCGGCCAGGAACCACTCGCTCAGCGGCCCCCACTTTGCCTGCTTCACGGCGTCGTCGAGGCTCAATCCCGCCGCCTTGAGCCGCTTCACTTCATTGATCACGCTCACCGTCGCGTCGCGGAACGTCACGAGCTCCTCGCGCGACACTTTGCGGTCTTCGATGAAGCCGTGTCCGGGGATGTACCAGTCCACGTTCTTCAACGCGAGTGCGGCGTTGATGGTCTTCACCCATTCGCTCGGATACGCCGACCGCATGGCCGGAAACACCCGATTGAGATAGGCCTCGCTCATGAAGAGGATCTTCTCCTTCGGCAACTGCACCATGAGGTCGCCGCCGGTGTGTGCGCGGCCCAGGAACAGCACCTTCACCTTCGTGGTGCCGACGTCGATCGTTTCTTCGGTGCCGGTCATGGCCTTGGGTGGGACGATGACCACACGTCCGCCCGTGGCCGCCGCCGAGTCGCGCTTGAGTTGCGCCAGGGAATTGGGGTGCACCACGTAGGTGATGCCTTTGGGCAGCACGCTGTTGCCGGCCGTGTGGTCACCATGATCCGAGCCCACGATGTACCACTTGATCGGCAAGGGAGTGAGTGTCCTGATCTTCTCCACCATGGTCTGCGTGGCGTCCGGCGATCCCTGGCCGTCGGCGATGAGCACACCATCCTTGCCGATCACCACGAGGCTCACCGTGGTGAAGCCCGGTTGCCGGATTTCCTCGTAGCCGTACACGTTGTCCGTGAGCTTCACGAATCGTGGGAAGGCGCTCAGCGGAACACCGCGTTTGGCCGGATCGGCGGTGCGCACCACCTGCTGTGCACGTTGTGCATCCAGGCGGGCGAATGGCGTCGGAAACAGCGCGGCGAACGTCAGCGCCGAGGCGAGCGCGATGCGCGCGCCGATCGTGAATCGGAGGGGAAGAGAACGAGGCATTCCACAAAAATGCGACCGCCGGCACCACACCCGCTACCCGTCTCTACTGCCCGCCCCCGTCGTCAGCGTGCAATCCGCGTCTGCTACGGGTGTCTGTCATCTGCGCCGGTCATCCGCCGGCTCTATCGTCCGTGCCGATACCGCGCCAGCCACTCCGCGCTCCATGACCCGAACCGCCCATCACGCAGCGCGTCACGGGTCTCCCGCATGAGCTCCAGCAGAAACGTCAGGTTGTGCAGCGCCAGGAGACGTGGGCCGAGGGGTTCTTCCGTGACCATGAGATGCCGCAGGTATGCACGGTCGTACTGCGTGCACGCCGGACACGGGCAGGACTCGGTGAGCGGCCGGCGATCGGTGCGGTTGCTGCTCTTCTGGATCTGCGTCTTGCCATCGGGCGTGAAGACGGTGCCATGCCGTCCCATGCGCGTGGGCGCCACACAATCGAACAGATCCATGCCACGCGCCACGGCTTCCAGCAGATCGTCGGGGAATCCCACGCCCATCAGGTAACGCGGCTTGTCCGCGGGCAGGAGCGGCGAGCACACCTCGAATGTCTCGTACATCGCACTCTTGGCTTCACCCACCGAGAGTCCACCCACGGCCACGCCAACCCAATCACCAGCCTGCAGAATGCCATCGATGGACGCCCGTCGGAGGTCGGCCCAGGTGCCACCCTGCACGATGGGGAAGAGTGCCTGCGGCGGCGCCACGATGTCGCGCGCGATGTCGTCCGTAGCCAGTGGCGGAGCGCCCGCCGGCACCGTGAGTGCGCGCACCGGCGCACGTCCGTCGCGCGACAATCGGTCGAATTCCACACGACACCGCTCCAGCCACCGGAGGCTGCGCTCCATCGCCGATCGCGACGCATCGTACGACGAACCACCCGCGATGAGTTCGTCGAGCTGCATGATCACGTCGGCGCCGATGTTGCGCTCGATCTGCATCACCCGTTCGGGGGTGTAGTGATGCCGCGCACCATCGAGTTTGCTGCGGAACTCTACACCGTCTTCGGTGACGGTGCGATACCGTGACAGCGAGAACACCTGATACCCACCAGAGTCGGTGAGCATGGGCCCATCCCAGCGCGCGAAGGCGTGCACACCGCCGAGTGCCCGCACCATCTCGTCGCCCGGACGCAGATAGAGATGGTAGGCGTTGGCCAGCACCATGTTTGCACCGGCATCGCGCAGTTCGTGCATCGCAAGACCGCGCACCGAGGCATGGGTGCCCACCGGCATGAAGGCCGGCGTTTCCACGGCGCCGTGTGGTGTGGTGAACCAGCCCAGTCGTGCGTTCCCGTTTGACGCATCCGCGGCAAGACGGGTCGTGAACAAAAACCCGCTCACGGGGCGTGCGGCCGGTGTTCCGTCGACTGCTCTCGTTCCAGTGCCCGCGATCGCTCCTGCGCCCGCCGCTCCGTCTCTTCATCGAGCACGGCGCGGATCACACGGAGAATGGGATCGTCCGTGGTATATCGCGCGCCGTACTGCAGGTTGAACCGGAAATCGAAGTCGTCCGGCATCACGCCCTGATTGTGCTGCAGAATGGTCTCCAGCTTGTCGAGCCCCTTGGCGAGACGCGCTTCCGGCGACATGGCCTGCTCGTACTCGTCCCACAGGGCCACCATGTCGTGTTGCGCCGATGCGGGCAGCGGCGCCACCAGTTGCAGCAGATCGCGGCGTTCCTGATCCGCCTTGCTTGGTGCACCTTCCTGCAGCACCGCCGAGATGTCGCCGCCGATGGCCTCGCCAAGATCGTGCACGAGACAGATGCGCAGCAGCTTGCCGAGGTCGATGCCAGGGAATCGCGGTGCCAGCACCAATGCCATCAGACACAGGCGCCAGGTGTGTGCGGCGACGGTTTCCGGTGTGCCGGTGGACGTCCACGAGGTGCGTGTCGTGTGCTTCAGCGATTCGGCGGCGCGCAGAAAATCGAGAATGCCGTGCAGTTCGTCGGCGGGAATGGACATCGGAAGAGGACGGAAGGCGGTACGAAGATCTGTACGAAGAGCTGTACGGTCAGGCCGGCGGCACGTGTGTCCATCGCGCGACGGCCTGGGCGCCACCATGCCGCACGAGCCACGCCAGTGCGAAGGTGCGCGTGAGGCGGCCCGCCAGCAGGGCGCCGGTGAACGCGGCGAACGGCACCCCGATGGCGCCGGAAGCCAGACTGGTGAGTTTCGTGGACAACGGACTCATCGTGCTCGCAAAAATCGCCCACGCGCCGTACTGCGCGAGCCGCGTGCGATACTCGGCGAATACATCCGGCGAAAAATCGAAGAAACGGGCCACCGGCCCTTCGAGCAACACCAGCGCCTCGGCGCCGATCCAGTACAGCACCACGCTGCCGATGAGCGTGCCCGCCGTGGCCACCAGCGCCAGACGGTAGGCCCGTTCGGGACGTGCCAGCGCCAGGGGCAGAAAGAAGAGATCGGCGAGCCCCGGAAAGATGCCGCCCTGCAGCAACCCCCACCCGAAAACGACGCTGTTGGACCATCCGGCGTCGGCCCACCGCCGGAGGCGGAGCAGGAATCGCGTGATGAATGGCGGGGCCTGGGGCATCCGGACAAGATAGCAGACGGCATATTCCCTGAAACGCCTCTGAAATTCCCGGAACGTTCCCTCAACGATTCATATCCGTCCATGTCATCGATGCGCCACTCGGTATGCCGTCCCGGTGTCCGGCGTGTGGTGTCCCTGTCGACACTCTGCGCGATGTCGGGAGTGATTGTCGGCTGTCGCACGGGAGCGGGTATTGCCGGTGCGGCAATCACATCGGCAGCCACGACGGCGGCACCGGCCCCGCTGGTGCTGCCGGCCGCGTTCGCCGATTCCGTCCACAGCGAGCGGATCGCGCCCATCGCCACACTGCACACCATCGTCAATCTGCGCGCGCCGTGGCGTGCCTGGGTGCTCGAAGTCGAAGCGCGTCCCTGCTTCGATATCCAGGCCGTGAAGGGCGCGGCCATTGCTCCGGGGCGCAACACCACGTCGGCGCTGCTGGGCACGTTGCCGCCATCGTCACGGGCCATCGCCGCCGTCAACGCCGATTTCTTTCTCTTCGCGCCGCCGGGTGTGCCCACCAACCTGCACATCGGGCAGGGGCATCTCATCGCCGGACCGGGCCCCAATCCCGTGGTGTGGAGTGACCAGGAAGGGCGTGTCCACATCGACACGCTCGTGGCACGCGGCCGGGTGACCACGGCGCACGGGACCATGCTGTTGACGGCGTGGAACCGGCCGAGTGCCCGAACGGCCGGCATCGTCGACGCGGCGTGGGGCATACCCTTCGATTCCACGATGCGATCGACGCTGGTGTATCGGCTCGTGCCACTGGGCGCCGACAGCCCGGCAAGCGGCGCGCGGTATCTCGTGCGTCAGGTGCCTGTCTCCGATCGTGGTCCGGGAGGGCAGGTGGTCCACGGTGACACGCTGTTGTTGCATGTGCCGTCCACAGCTGCCACCGGCTCTGCTCCGCGGGACGGCGATACCGCCACGGTGCAGATCGGCCTCGCGCTGCGTTCGGCGGGCGGCAATGCAACCATCGACGTGCGCAATGCCGTGGGTGGGCGCCCCATCCTGCTGGTGGACAGCACGATCGTCCGTGATGTGGACACCGAAGGCAACGACGGCTTTCGCGCGCTCAATCCGCGCACCGCGGTGGGAATCGATCGCAGCGGACGCCGTCTGTGGCTGGCGGTCATCGACGGGCGTCAGCAGGGGCGCAGCATGGGGATGACGCTGCGACAGACCGCCGAACTGCTGCAGGCGGTGGGCGCGACAAAAGCGCTCAACCTCGATGGCGGAGGTTCTTCCGCGATGGTGATCCGTCAGTCCGGCACCGACACCGTGAACGGGACCACGAAGGACACCCTGCGTGTCGTGAATCGCCCCTCCGATGCCGGGGGTGAACGATCGGTTGCCAATGCGCTGGCGGTCACCGCGACGTGTGCCGTCCACTGACGGAGCGTTCGACTATTGTTCAGGGTCAACGACGTTTCACCTCCCATCCCTCTCCCCATGAAATCCCTCGGCGCCCTCCTCCTGGCCGCCATGGTTGCCACCCCGGCGTTCTCCGCGTCGACGTTGTCCGCGCAGGAACGCGAGGATCGCACGCTGCTCACGCAGGAGCAGATGACCGCGATCATCAACGAGGTGTCCGGCGAACGGGCCATGCACCACCTGCTCGAACTCGTGCCCTATCAGCGCGTGCGGCCACCTTCGGAATACAAGGAACCGTTCCGCGAAAGCCGGGTCATCGAACAGTTCGCGAGGGACTACGGTTTCAGCAACGTGAAGACCGTGGTGTATCAGCAGGGTGGTACGGCATGGCAGCCCACACAGGGCGAGCTGTGGATGACCACGCCCAAGCTCACCAAGCTGTTCGATATCCACGACCTCGCGTTGTCGCTGGCTTCGCTCAACGCGAACGGCGATTTCACGGCCGAACTGATCGACGTGGGCCCGGGTCGCGCGCAGGACTTCGAAGGCAAGGACGTCAAGGGCAAGTTCGTGCTGTCGTCGGGCGCGACGGGCGCGGTGTACTCGCTGGCGATGCTGCGTGGTGCCATCGGTGTGCTGGCCGTCAGCGCCATCGGGTACCAGCGCTCGGTCGACTTCCCCAATCAGATCGTGAGCAGCACGGTGCAGGCGCAGCCGGGCACGGTGGCCTGGTCGGTCACGCCCGAAGTGCAGCGCAATCTCTCTGCGCTCATCACGCGCGGCGAGAAGATCACCATTCGCTCCATCGTGAAGAGCGAACAGGTGCCCATGAAGGCGGAATACGTGTGGGCGCAGATCCCCGGTGATGGCAGCACCACGCAGGAAGTGGCCATCAGTGGTCACCTGTACGAAGGTGTCATCAAGCAGGGCGCGAACGACGACAATTCCGGGTGCGCGCTCATCCTCGAAATCGGCCGTGCCTACATCAAGCTGATCAACGAAGGGAAGCTGCCGCGTCCCAAGCGCACCATCAACTTCCTGTTCGTGCCGGAGATCCAGGGTACCAACGCCTTCTTCCAGGCCAATCCCGACAAGCGCAAGACCATCATCGGCACGCTCAACTTCGACATGGAAGGGCTCCGGGTCGCGATGAGCCGCAGCTTCTGGGTGCTGCAGCGCACGCCGGACACGTTCCCGTCGTATCTGAACGACATCGCGCAGAGCATGATGGAATACATCGCCGACGTCTCGCGCGAGCGGGTGCGTTTCCGTCGGTCGCTCTCGGGGTACGCACCCACGCAGCCGGTGGAATCGGCGCGTGGCAGCAAGGATGCGTTCTACATCAAGATCGACAAGCACTACGGGTCCAGCGACCACGTGGCCTACATGAGCAACGGCGTGCCGGCGGTCATGTTCATCACCTGGCCGGACATGTGGTACCACTCGACCGAAGACACACCTGACAAGCAGGATCCCACGCAGTACAAGCGGGCCGCGGCAGTCGGTCTCGGCTCACTGAGCGTGTTGAGTGTGGGCACCGACGACATGGCCGCACGCATCACGCAGGAGAACCTGGGTCGTGGACTCGGACGCATGGGAGAAAGCCATGTGAAGGGACTCGGGTACATGGCCGATGCGAAGGACGGCACGGGTCTCACGCGCGCGTACGCCGAAGCGCGCAACGCGATTCGTCATCAGACGAACATCGAGAAGGCGGTGCTCCGTTCCGCGGCCGTGTTGTGGACGGACACCACGCTCGGCGCGAAGCGGGTGGCCGGTTTCCTGCCGCTCCTCGACCAGCGTGCCACGTCGCTGCTCAACGAGGTGAAGGCCGTCTATCAGTTACAGGCGACGCAGCGCAATGTGACGGCGGCGGAACCGGTGCTCAGTGCCGCGGAAAAGGAAGCGGCGCTGCTGCGCGTGGAACTCCCGACGGCGGCCAATGCACCGGCCGCGGGTGGTCCTGGCGGCCCCGGTGGTCCGGGCGGTGGTGCGCGTGGCGTGGGCGGTGCCGGTGGCCCGCAGCTTCCCGACGAGTTCAACGCCGAACTGTCGCTGCTCTTCCGCAAAGGCATCACCGCACTCGAACTGCGCGACTTCCTGAGTGGCGAGTTCACGCCGCTGCCGATGGAAGAGGTGATGGCCGTGCTGCGCGTGCGTGAAGCGCAGGGGCAGATCCGGCTCGTGCCGGTCAAGAAGTAAGACCGCACCAAACAGCAACTGCTTTGCCGCGGATTACGCGGATGGGGCGGAAACCGCACGGATGAACAACGGAAAATGATAGGGTTCGTGCTCACCCAAAGTCTTGTCCGTGCAGTATCCGTGTAGTTTCCGCCCCATCCGCGTAATCCGCGGCAAAGCAGTTGCTGTCGTTTGCCGTCTACAGCCGATCGAGGTCTTCCTTTCCGATCACCGGCGCCCACGGCAGCATCTCGTATTGGGCCACGGAATGCCGGGTGAACGGATCGCCGTTCCGGATACGATCGAGGGTGCCATGCACATCGTCGTCGGGAACGCGCAGCAGCAATCCCCCGCCGGAGCGGGGATCGAACGGACCGGAGGCGATGAGCAGCCCCTGGGCTTTCAGGTCGCGCAGATACGCGCGGTGTTCGTCGACGTGCGGCGCCACCTCTTCGAACGGGCGGCGATAGCGGATGAGGGCGAGTGCGTACATGTGTGCAATCGAATCGGTCCGTCGCCCAGCGTCAACGTCGACGTGGCAACGTCATCGCCCTCTCCACAGCACCAGCGTGCCACATGGCGCATTCCCGCCGCGATTGAACTGCAGTGGTGTCTGCGAGGTCGTGTAGTACTCTGCCGCCACGAACGGGCCTTCCATGTTGTTGACGTCGAGCAGAGGCTCACCCATGCGGCTGCCGTAACGCTGGATGCCGTCCACGATGATCTGGATGTAGCACGCTTTCGGAGCGCCCTGGCTGCGATCGGCGGCATCCCCCGAGGGAACATTGTCGAAGGAGATCTGTCCCCGCGTGCTCGCGAACGAACGATGTCCGCTGTAGGCCATCAGACGGATGCCGGGAATCCGCTCCAGGACCACACTGGCCCATCGTTTCGGATCGGCATCGGCCAGGACGGTGGAGTCGAGGAACCGGCCCGCGCCGAGCTTTCGCCGCTCCTCGAAGCCGTTCAACATGAAGGTCGTGAGGCCGCCAGTCGCCCTGACGTCCACCTTTTCCAGTTCCGTCGCCGCGCGCTTGAGCGTCATGTGCACGTCATCGACGCCATCCGATGGCACGTCCACGTTGACCGTGATGGACTGAAAGCCCACCGCCCGCACGATCATCCGGTGTCGCCCCGCTGGCAGCTCGCGGAACCCGAAGGCGCCGGCAGAGTCTGTTCGTGTGGTGCGCCCGACGCTGGTGAGCACGAGCTCCGCGCCCACGATCGGCGCGTTGGTCGAATCGGCGCGCAACGAACCGAGGACAAATGCCGGCCCGGTCACGCCCTGTGCGACGAGCGGCCGAAGACCCAGCACGGTCAGGCAGACGACACCGAGGAGTATCAGGAGGTTGCGGCGCGCACGCATTGGATTCGCCGGGAGGTAGGGCATTGCCGGAACGGCAACCCGCAGATCATATCCGCCGGGAAACGATTGGCAAGCGTCGCGCCGGGTGATCCCGGCGCTCCTGCCGCGCTATTCCGGCGTCTGTTGCGGCGTGTCCTGCAACGCATCCCGCAATGCCTGCCAGGCCATGCGTACGCAGCCATGACGGCCGGGAAACGGCGCTACGGCTCGCAGCGGCGCCAGGGCGGCAGGCAATACCACGTCCTGATCGGGCGACACCAGCATGCGCTCGAGCGACAGCGCGATGTCGAGCACCTCGGGCACGGGAAGACCGGTCACGACATCGGTCATCATCGACGCCGACGCCGTGGCCACCGAACATCCGCGCCCGGTGAACGACACCTCCAGCAGACGGTCCTGCTCCACGCGCACGAACACCCGGATCTCGTCGCCGCAGACCGGATTTTTGAGTGCCGCCGAGGCCGTGGCCCCGGGCATCTCGCGGCGATTGTGCGGCGCCCGGTGATGCGCCAGGAGGGCGTCCTGGTACATCGCGGTGAGAGCGGCGGAACTACCCATGGCTCTCCCTCAGCTCACCGCCGAAAACAGCGACTGCGCCTCCGTCAGCGCGCTCACCAGCGCATCCACATCCGACTCGTCGCTGTACACGTAGAACGACGCGCGCGCCGTGGCGCTCACCCCCAGGCGCCGCATCAGCGGCTGCGCGCAGTGGTGTCCCGCGCGGATGCACACGCCGTGCTGATCGAGAATGGTCGCCAGATCGTGCGGGTGGATATCGGGCATGGAGAAACTCACCACTCCGCTGCGTTGCGCGGCCTGCGGTCCGTACACCGTGATACCGGGCAGGGCCGACAGCTTCGCCTCGGCCCGCTCCAGCAATGCCAGTTCGTGCGCACGCACGTTGGCCATGCCGAGCCGCCCGAGATACTGCACGGCGGCCGCGAGGCCCACTGCATCGGCGGCATTGGGCGTGCCAGCTTCGAACTTGTGCGGTAGCACATTCCACGTGCTGTCGGTGTCGCGCACCCACTCGATCATGTCGCCGCCGTACTGGTACGGCGGCATGGCTTCCAGCAGTGCGCGCCGGCCCAGCAGGCAACCGCTCCCCATGGGGCCCAGCAGTTTGTGTCCGCTGAAGGCGTAGAAGTCGACGTCCAGTGCGTCGAAATGCACCGGCAGATGTGGCACGGCCTGGGCACCGTCCACGACGATCACCGCACTCGAGCGCGACCGCACGATGTGCACCGCTTCCTCGATGGGCGTGATGGCTCCCACGGCGTTGGAGACGTGCGTGATCGCCACCACCTTGGTGCGGTGGTTCACCACCGATCGCAGGTGATCGAGATCGATGGTCTGGTCGGGTGTCAGTTCGACGATGCGCAGCGTGGCACCGCTGGCCAGCGCAAGCTGCTGCCAGGGCACGAAGTTGGCGTGGTGCTCGAGTGCGGTGACGACCACTTCGTCACCGGCCTGCACGTTGGCGCGCCCCCAGCTCGAGGCCACGAGATTCATGGCTTCGGTGGTGCCACGCGTGAAGATCAGACAGTCGCTGTCGGCCATGCCCACGAATCGCGCGATGGTGGTACGCGCTTCGTGATAGATCTCGGTGGCCCGGGCCGACAACGCATACGCACCACGGTGCGGATTGGCGTTGGCCGTTTCGTAGAACCCGCGCAACGCGTCGAGCACCGCCGCGGGCTTCTGCGAGGTGGCGGCCGAATCGAGATAGTGCAGTCCCGGATTGCCGGCGAGCAGCGGAAAGTCCGCGCGGGGCGCCAGCGGGGAGAGCATCGACGAACGCGTGTGCGAATCCATCAGTGATCCGACTCCTGTTGGTCCTTCGTGGTCCTTCAAGGTTGCTTCATGAGGCTTCGTGGCGCGCCCCGAAGCGTCATGACACTTCACGAACGACAGGGACCCACCAGCACGATGCCGTCGGTCACACGCACGTCGAAGGTCATGATGGCATCGGTGGCCGGCCCCTGCAGCACCGCACCGGTGCGGATATCGAAACGGGCTCCATGCCACGGACATTCGAGTACACAGGGCGACACGAGATCGCCGCCCGACAGCGCGAAGTCCCGGTGCGGACAGCGATCCTCCACGGCATGAATCGTTTCGCCGTCACGCACGAGACACACCCGACGTCCGTCGGCGAGCACCACACCCAGCGGAAACGCCGACTCCACCTCGTCCACATGCGCCGCGCGGACGAACAGAGGAGTCGTTTCGTGATTCACTCGGTGCTGATCGCCGCTGGCGAAGCGACATCCACCGACACGCCCTGGGTGCGCTCCAGCGCGGCCTTGAGCGTGTGCCACGCCAGCGACGCACACTTCACGCGCACCGGAAAACGCGACACCCCCGAAAACACCACGAGCTGTCCGAGATCCTTGCCGCCCTTTTCGTCCTGCCCCAGCACCAGGGCGTGAAAGCGCTGGAACAGCGCCTCCGCCTCGGCGCGGGACTTGCCTTTCACCGCCGCGGTCATGAGCGACGCCGAGGCTTTCGAGATCGCGCACCCGTGACCCGTGAACTTCACATCGCGGATGACATCGTCTTCGACCACCAGGGCCACGTGCACCTCGTCGCCGCACAACGGATTCTTGCCGTCGGCCTCACGATTGGCCTCCGGCAGTTCGCCGAAATTGCGCGGCTTGCGATTGTGGTCGAGGATGACCGACTGATACAGCTCCTGCAGATCGCTCATGGGGACCTCAGCCCGGCTGCCCCTCGCCCGTGAACCGCTCGAGCGTCAGGGTTTCGAGCGCTTCCACGATGACCGGCGAATCGATCGTCTCCAGCACGTCCGCCGCGAAGGCGTACATCAGCAGCTGGCGCGCCAGGGGCGCACTCACGCCGCGGCTCTTGAGATAGAACAGCGCGGTTTCGTCGATGCGGCCCACGGTGGCCCCGTGCGTGCACTTCACGTCGTCGGCAAAGATCTCGAGCTGCGGCTTCGTGTCGATCTGGGCGTCCTGCGACAGCAGCAGCGTGTTGTTGGTCTGCTTGCCGTCGGTCTTCTGCGCTTCGGGGTGCACGTACACCTTGCCGTTGAACACCCCATGCGAACGCTCGTCGAGCAATCCCTTGTACTGTTCACGACTGAAGCAGTTGGGCGCCACGTGCTCCACACGCGTCTGATGATCGCCGTGCTGCTGCCCGTCGAGCATGTAGAGACCGTTGATCGTGCAGCCGCAGCCGTCGCCGGCCAGCACCGTGTACACGTTGCTGCGCGACAGCGAGGCGCCGGTCTGGAACGTGAACGCGATGAAGTGGCTGTCGCGTCCCTGCCGGGCTTCCACCGTGCTCACGTGCTGCGCCGAGCGGGACTCGCGCTGGATGCGCACGAGCTGCAGTGTGGCGCCGTCCTCCACGAACGCTTCCACCGCGGCGTTCGTGAAGTAGGGCACGTCGGCCAGCCCGATGTAACTCTCCACCACCGACGCCTTGGCGTGGCGTTCGGTGATCAGCAGATGCCGCGGATGACTCATGACATTGGCGCCGGCCGCGTTGACCAGGTGCAGAATGTGCACGGGGGTCTCGCTGACCATCTCCTTCGCGACGTGCACGAGCATCCCTTCACCCGCGAACGCCGCATTGAGCGCCGAGAAGCCATCGCGCGAGGGCGTGACGGCGGTGCCCAGGAACCGCGACAGCAGCTCGGGTTCGTCGGTGGCCGCCTGGGCCAGGGGCATCACCCGCACGCCCTCGGGCAGGGCATCGAGCGACGACAGCGCCGCGTCGAACCGGCCATTCACGAACACGATCAGCGGCCACGTGCCACCGAACGTGTATGGCGCCAGCGTGGCGGCCTGCACGGCACCGACCGGTGCCCGGTCCATCGCCACCTCGAACTGCGCCGACGCGATCGCCGACACGTTCGTGTAATGCCAGTCCTCCTCACGCGTGGTGGGGAACCCCAGCAACTTGAACGCGTCCGCGCCCGCCGTCCGCAACGCCTTGAGCGTGCCGGGCGCGTCGACCACCGACGCCGCCACGGCCTGCTCGGCGAATCGAAGCCCCATGCTCACGCCGCCGTCTCCAGGACCCAGTCGTAGCCGCGGTTCTCGAGTTCCAGCGCGAGGGACTTGTCGCCCGACTTGATGATGCGGCCTCCGGCCAGCACGTGCACGTAGTCGGGCACGATGTAATTGAGCAGACGCTGATAGTGCGTCACGACGATCGTCGCATTGTCCGGACGCCGGAGCGCGTTCACGCCCTCGGCCACGATGCGCAGCGCGTCGATGTCGAGACCCGAATCGGTTTCGTCGAGAATGGCCAGTGTGGGCTGCAGCACCGCCATCTGCAGGATCTCGTTGCGCTTCTTCTCGCCGCCGGAGAAACCGGCGTTCACCGAGCGGTTGAGCATGGACGCATCCATGTCCACCAGCTTCAGCTTCTCCTCCACGAAGTCGAGAAACTCCATCGGGTCGACTTCGTCGAGGCCGTGCGCCTTGCGGATCTCGTTGTACGCCGCGCGCAGGAAGTACGCGTTGGTCACACCGGGAATCTCCACGGGATACTGGAAGGCGAGGAACACGCCACGCTGGGCGCGCACTTCGGGATCCATCTCGAGGAGATTCTCGCCCTTGTAGAGCACTTCACCGCCGGTGATCTCGTACGCCGGGTGGCCGGCCAGGACCTGCGCCAGCGTGCTCTTGCCCGAACCGTTGGGGCCCATCACGGCATGCACCTCGCCGGCGTTCACGGTGAGCGTGATGCCCTTGAGGATCGGCTTGCCGTCGATCGCGGCATGAAGGTCGGTGATCTGCAGCATATATGTCGAAGCGATGTGTGAACAGAAACGGATGACGGGGACGGATGGGCCTCAGCCCACCGACCCTTCCAGCGTGATGCCGAGGAGCTGCTGCGCTTCGAGCGCGAACTCCATGGGCAGCTCCTTGAACACTTCCTTGCAGAACCCACTCACGATCATCGACACGGCCTGCTCGGCGTCGAGACCACGCGCCTTGAGATAGAAGATCTGATCCTCGCCGATCTTCGATGTGGACGCCTCGTGTTCCAGCGTCGCGCTGTTGTTGCCCACTTCCACGTAGGGGAAGGTGTGCGCGCCGCACTGATTGCCCACGAGCATCGAATCGCACTGCGTGTAGTTGCGTGCGCCCTCGGCCTTGGGAAGGATCTGCACCTTGCCGCGGTAGCTGTTCTGCCCCTGCATGGCGCTGATGCCCTTGGAGACGATCGTCGACTTCGTGTTGCGGCCGATGTGGATCATCTTCGTGCCGGTGTCGGCCTGCTGCCTCTTGCTGGCCACGGCCACCGAGTAGAACTCGCCCACGCTGTTGTCACCCTGCAGGATCACGCTCGGGTACTTCCAGGTGATGGCCGAGCCGGTCTCCACCTGCGTCCACGAGATCTTGGCGTTGGTGTACGCCTTGCCGCGCTTGGTGACGAAGTTGTAGATGCCGCCCACGCCGTTCTCGTCACCGGCGTACCAGTTCTGCACGGTGCTGTACTTCACCGTCGCGTTGTCGAGCGCGACGATCTCCACCACGGCCGCATGCAACTGGTTGGTGTCGCGCTTGGGCGCGGTGCAACCTTCCAGATAGCTCACGTACGCGCCTTCGTCGGCCACGATGAGCGTGCGTTCGAACTGGCCCGTCTCCGCGGCGTTGATGCGGAAGTACGTGGAGAGTTCCATGGGGCAGCGCACGCCCTTCGGGATGTAGCAGAAGGAGCCGTCGGAGAAGACCGCGCTGTTGAGCGCCGAGAAGAAGTTGTCGCTGTACGGCACCACGGAGCCCAGGTACTTCTTCACGAGTTCCGGATGCTCGCGCACCGCTTCACCAAACGACATGAAGACGATGCCGTACTTCGCCAGCTCCTCCTTGTAGGTCGTGCCCACCGAGACCGAGTCGAACACGGCATCCACGGCCACGCCCGACAGGCGCTTCTGCTCCGTGAGCGAGATGCCGAGCTTGTTGTACGTCTCGAGCAGCGTCGGGTCGACTTCGTCGAGCGACGCCAGCGGCTTGACCGACTTGGGCGCGCTGTAGTACGACGCGGCCTGATAGTCGATGGGCGGATAGTGCAGGTTGGCCCAGTGGGGCTCCGTCATCGTCTGCCAGCGACGGAACGCCTTCAGGCGCCAGTCGAGCAGCCACTCGGGCTCGTGCTTCTTCCCCGAGATGAAGCGCACCGTGTCTTCGGTCAACCCGGGCGGCAGCGTGTCCGCCTCGATGTCCGTCGTGAAACCGTATTGATACTCGCGATTGACGAGCGACTCGATGGTCGAACTCATGCCTGCTCCTGTTGCACCGCCAAAAGGTGACCTGACACACCGTACTCACAGTGACCGCAGCCGTCGCGCCGATGCGCACTGCGCACGAGCGGCACGCCGAGCAGCCGCTCCACGAACCGCGCTTCCACGGCACACGCTTCCGGAAACCGTTCCGCGATCTCGCGCATGGCGCAGTTGTGAATGCGCAGCGTGAGCGTGGGCGTGGTGACCGGTTCGGCCATGTAGCCCTTGGCCGTCAGCAACTCGGCCACGAGGGCGATCCGTTCGTGGAGCGGAAGCGACTCCAGCACCGGCGCCGCTTCGTCGGCCAGCCGCATCCAGTCGGCTTCGAGCACCGCTTCCACTCCCGCATCTCCGGCCTGGGCGCGCAGGGCGTCGAGCGCCGTCGCCAGCACCTTGAGATAGCTGCGGGGAAAAAGGGCCTCGCCGGCCGGCGTCAGCGAATACGCGAACACGGGGGCACCCACACCGCGGACCTCGCGGCGATATCGCACCAGCCCGTCCTCTTCGAGCGCCTTGAGATGCCGGCGCAGAGCGTTGGCCGTCAGTCCGAACTGTTCGCCCAGCTCGTGCGCCGTCAGTGGCTGCGACTTCTTCAGTGCAACCAGCAAATCGGCCCGTACGCCGCGAAATCCGCCCAGAGCGCCAACGACATCCTCCATTCGTCGGAATATACCCGACGACTTTTATACGTCAACGAAACTGTTCACGAATTATGTGAGATCCATGTGAGATCCAGATCACACTTGCTTTGCGCGGGCGTGTGTGACAGGATCTGCGAATTGGACATTCCGCGCCGACGGCGGCGGCGGTACTGTTCGAATCCTCCCACCTTCCTGGATCCGAGGTCTCCGCCGCAGTGAGTGTCACTGTCATCGTGGCCGTGCTCGTGCTCGCCATCGGACTCGTCGCGCTTGCCCGCGCGCAGCGTCTCTCCCGGAAGTCCATCGAGCGCGATGGCCTCTCGCGGTTTCGTGACGCCTTCCGTGGCCGCTATCCGGAGATCCTGCTCTCCCAGGTGTACAGCTACCTGGCCGAGAGGCACGGGGCGGTGGAGCCACATTATATCGTCAACCCCGGGGACGATCTCCAGCAGGTTCATGGACTGGCCGACCTCGATCTCGAGGATGCCGTGCTGGTGATCGCCGACCGAGCGGGAGCCCGGCTGCCGCGGGCCAACGAGCTCGATGAACTCAAGAACGGTGTCCGCAGCGTCGACGACCTGCTGCGTTACCTCGAGCCGTACTTTCGCCCGGAAGTTGTCAAAGGCTGAATCACGGGCCGACCGGGTATTGCCCGGGCGGCCGTCCAGGCGGCGGCTGACGCGATCGCTGATGTGGCCGACGACACTGCTGATGGCGGGCGTGCTGACGGCCTGCGGTGGAGGACCGGTGCCCACGCCGGCGCCGGTGCCGGTTCCCGGCGGGGCTGGAGAGTCCAGGGAAGCTGGCCGGCCCCGGCCCGTGCTGGCTCCCACCCCCGCGCATGCAGGTCCCCGCAATGGCGCCGTCACCGACGCCGATCTGGATGCCCTCTGGGAGCGCCAGCTCATGCTGCCCGTGGAAGGCATCACCCGCCAGGTGCTGCGCGACAACTACACCGCCGGCCGGGCCAATGGACGCATCCATGCGGCGCTGGACATCGCCGCGCCCAGGTCCACACCGGTGCTGGCCGCGGCCGACTGCATCATCGGCCGGCTGTTCAGTGGACCGGTGGGAGGGATCGTGATCTATGCCTACGACCCCGAGGAGCAGTTCGTCTACTACTACGCGCACCTCGAGCGCTATCGACGCGGTCTGGCGGTGGGCGACCGAGTCGCCAAGGGTTCGGTGATCGGCTACGTTGGAACCACGGGGAATGCCCCGAAGAACGCGCCGCATCTCCACTTCCAGGTGATGAAGCGGGGCACGGGGCGGGCATGGTGGGATGGTCCACCGATCAACCCCTTCTCGTTCTTCGCGAGCGACGGCCTCCGCCCCTGATCGGCAGAGTCGGCCCCGCGGCGCACGAGCCGCGAACGTTTCATCGACGGGGATGGCGGTCGTTCCCGCCATCACGTGCAACGAGGATGTCATGAGCATGACGGGCAAGGCGCGCGCGACACTGCGCGCCGAAGCACACCATCTGGACGTGCAGGTGCACATTGGCCATGCCGGCCTCACTCCGTCGCTGCTGCGCAGCTTCGACGATGTGCTCCGGACTCACGAACTGGTGAAGGTGCAGGTGGCCAAGGGTGGAGAACTCTCGGCGAAGGAAGCCGCCAATCAGGCGGCGGGTGAACTCGGGGCTGAAGTCATTCAGGTCATCGGCCGAACCTTCACGGTATACCGCGAGAACCCCGAGCTGCCGCGCGGCGAACTTCCGCCGTGGCGCCGCTGAGATATCTTTTTTCTTCGAGTTTCACTCATTCCGGTCGTGTCCGACCCGAGACCTCGTTGCCATGCCTTACGTCATCACTGAAGCCTGCATCTCCGTCAAGGACAAGTCCTGCGTGGATGTCTGTCCGGTCGACTGCATCTACGAAGGCGAGGAGCAGCTCTACATCAATCCGGACGAGTGCATCGATTGTGGTGCCTGTGAACCGGAGTGTCCGGTGACCGCCATCTTCCCCGAAGAAGACGTCCCGACGCAGCTGCGCAGCTTCATCGCGAAGAACAAAGACGTCTTCAACGGACCCAATCCGCCGGGACGCCCGACGCGTTGATTCGCGACGTGGCCATCGTCGCCATGTCCGTCATGCACGACGGGCCGGAAGCACCATGCTTCCGGCCCGTTCGTTTTCATCGTGCCGCGTCAGAGGATTGCCCTCTCGCCGAGCGAGTCGGTGGGAAGGCGTTCAGAACGACCAGCCGTTCCCCTTGAACCAGAAGAGGCCGATGAGCACGACGTACTGCAGCACCGTCGATCGCTCGCTCCAGATGGCTTCCTTCCAGTCGTGCGGCCCTTCGGTGCTGCCGGCCGGTGGCCGGCCGAACCAGCGCGGGGTGCGCGCTTTGTAGTCGAGATACTCCTGTCCGAAGATCGACTCCAGCACCCCTTCCTCGTAGCGCACGATGAGTGTGTACTCGATGGCGAAGATGACGATGGCCACCGGAATGAACCAGAACACACCGGAGACCACCGTGAAGCCGATCCAGGCGAGGAAGTTGCCGACATAGAGCGGGTTGCGGCACCACGCGAAGGCTCCGTAGGTCACGAGCCGCTGCACGTCGCGCGACCGCCGTCGTGTGACGGTACCGGCGGCTGCCACGCCCGCGGTGCGTACCAGCTCTCCGATCAGGACCAGCAGCAGTCCCGCGATCCAGGTGTTGCGGGACTGAATGCCCGGCACCAGCAGCGGCACGGCGAGGAAGGGAACCGGCAACCAGCCGCGGTTCTTGAACAGCACCTGCCCGATGCGGGCGGCGGTGGAACGTTCGGCGTCGCTGATCGGAGCGGCGGACGGTGCGGTCATCGGGGCGCCGGAAGGCGATCGGGGCCGAGCACCGGAACGCACCGTATGCGCGTACTTACGTGCTCAGCGTATCGAAGAAGTCGGACAGCGCGTGCGTCGTGGCAGCCGGTCGCTCGAGGCAGGGCACGTGCCCCGCGCCCGCGATGATCTCGAGACGCACGCGCGCTGCCGGCGGCAATGCCTCGGCGATCGCGCGGGCCTCCTTGATCGGCGTGAGGGCATCTTCTTCCCCCACGACCACCAGCGACGGAACAGTAATCGTCCTGAGGGTTTCCCGTGAGTCCGGCCGGTCGCGCAGCGCCTGCAGCGCCCCGATGATGCCCGCGGCCGGCTGACGCCCCATCATGGCCCGCAATCCATTGACGACATCGATCCGCCGGGCCCGGGTGGTGGAGCCCACCATCCCCGTCAACTGCGCCTCGGCAATGGCCCGGGCGCCGTCGCGCTTCACCAGCGCGATGAGTTCATCGCGGCGTCCCCTGGCTTCCTCGCTGTCGGCGCCGGCCTTCGTATCGCAGAACACCATGGCGCCGATCCGGTCGGGATGACGACGCCACATGGCCGTGGCGACATACCCACCCATCGAGAGGCCGCAGATCGCGGCCCGGTCGATGGACAACAGATTCAGCAACTCCACCACGTCGTCCGCGTACTGGTCCATCGAGAAGGGACCGTGGGTCGACGAATGACCGAAGCCCCGCAGATCGGGAACGATGCACCGCACCCGCGAGGCCAGCGAGGTACGCTGGGCACTCCAGAGGGTGCGGTCGTGCGGAAATCCATGCAGGAAGACCACCGGCAACCCATCGCCGCTGTCGTCGTATCCGAGACGGAATCCCGACAGCTGCGCGATCACGAGGCGCCTGCGGTGTTGCCCGCGGTGGTGCCTGTCGGATGGTCCGTCGTGTCTTCCGCGGCATCCGCGGCCAGCTTCGCCGCCTGCACCATCGCGCGTTCGCGTGCGTTTTCCCGTTCGGCGACCATGCGCAACGGCACCAGCACCGCGGCCGTGAGCGGCACCGCCACCATGAGTCCCACGAAGCCGAAGAGCAGGGTCATCAGCGTCTGGGCCACGAGGGTGATCGCAGGAGGCAGATCCATCTCACCGCGCATGAGGTACGGGATCAGCAGGTTGTTCTCGAGGAACTGAATGCCCCAGTAGGCGATCGCCACCACGAGCGCTTTTTCCGGAGAGTCCACGAAGCCCATCAGCACGGCGGGGACCGCGCTCAGGATCGGACCGACGGTCGGGATGAACTCCATCAGACCGGCGATGAAGGCCAGGGCAAATGCCGCCTTCACTCCCAGAATGAGGAGCACGATCATGCTTACCATGCCGATCACCACCATGGCAATGAGCTGCGTCACGAGCCACTTGCGCAGCACCGTCGCCATTTCCGCCAGCACCACGCGGACATGCGCGCGGGACGTGGCCGGCACCGCCGACAGAATCCACCCGCGATACACGTGGGGTTCGGCGCCGATGTACATGGCCAGAAAGATCATCAGCACGAAGGCCGTGATCACCGCCAGGGTGCTCGACACGAACGAGAACAGATACTTGGCCGCGCCGGCCATGCCTTCGGTGAGACGCTGCTTGATGGCATCGGTGGGCGACATCGACGCGGAGTCGGTGCGCGTCGGGCCGGCAGCTCCCGGCGCGGTGATGCCCTGGGTGGAGCCGGTCACCGTCGGCGTCGCATTCACCGGGCGTGTTCCGGTGCCCTGAACGCCCGGAACATCGGTCGTTGCGCCAGCCGGCTGCGCGGTGCTGGGCGTGTTGCTCGTATTGGTGGCGGAGGCGATGATCGAACCCAGCAGACCGCCACGCTTGCTGTCGATCCACGTCTGCAGCTTGTGGACGGCCTGGGGGAATTCCCGCTGCAGTTCCTTGCTCTGCTCGATCAGCGTCGGCGCGGTCCAGGCGAGTGTGCCGCCGATGGCACCCAGCGCACCGAGTACGATGAGCGCCGCGCCTATGCCCCGTCGGATGCGGTATCGCTCGAGGTAATCCACCCCTCGGCCGACGGCGAGGCCGAACAGCGTCGCCAGGAAGACCAGAAAAACAAGGGAGCTCACCGACCAGAAGAGCCGGAAGCCGAACCACACGGCCAGCACCACGGCTGCCGCGCGGGCAATATCGGCCGAACGCCAGCCGCGGCGCTCGGGGGGCAATGACTCGGGGAGCAGAGTCTCGTCTATGGTGGTCATATCGAATCGAAAGTAGCACACAGGCCCCGCGAGCGGGCCGACCGATGTACCTTATGCACAGCTATGTCTGCCAGAGCTCCTCACTATCTCGATACGGCCGAGTCCGTCGACGGCTTCCTTGCTGGCCTCACCGATGTCCGGGCACTCGCGCTCGACACCGAGGGGGCCAGCTTTCATCGCTTCGTCGATCGCATCTACCTGCTACAGCTTTCCACCGCCGAACGGGAGGCGGTGATCGATCCCCTGCCGATCGGCACACCGGCCCGACTGGGGGGGTTGCTGGAGGATCCCCAGGTGGAGGTGGTCCTGCACGACGCCGACTACGATCTGCGGTTGCTGCATCAGGATTATGGCTGGCGGGTCACGCATCTGTTCGATACCCGCGTGGCGGCACAATTGCTCGGGATCCGGGCGTTCGGGCTGGCGGCACTCCTGGAGCAGTTCTTCGGCATCAAGCTCGACAAGAAACATCAGCGGGCCGACTGGAGCATGCGTCCGCTGACGGCGGACATGCTTGATTACGCCGCACAGGACACGCGGTTCCTGCTGTCGCTGCGCGACCGGCTGCACGAGGAACTCGTGCGCAAGGGCCGCTGGCACTGGGCGCAGGAGGAGTTCACCCGGGCCGAGGGCACGCGGTGGGAGCCCGAGGTGCCGGACACCAGCTTCCTGCGTCTCAAGGGGGCCCGGGATCTCACGCGCCGCGAACTGGCGCGTCTGCGTGAACTGGTCCGCTGGCGGGACACGATCGCGGCCGAACTGGACCGGGCGACCTTCCGCGTGGCGGGTAACGAGGTGCTGCTCGATCTCGCGCGTACAGCGCCGTCCAGCCGGGACTCGCTGTTCTCGGTGAAGGGATTTCCCCGTGGCATGTCGGAGGCCCGGGCGCAGGAGGCGCTGCAGGCGATCGTGCGTGGCAACAAGGTGCCCGATGCCGATCTGCCGCGCTTTCCCAAGGCGGCACGCTGGGATCGCGAGCCGGATTTCGACGAGCGCGTGGCCCGTCTCAAGGCCATCCGGGACGCCGCTGCCGCCGACCTCGATCTGGATCCCGGCGTGCTCTGTTCCCGTGACCGGATGGAGGCCGTGGCCCGCCGTCGGCCCCGTCATGTCGACGACCTGGCCGAGCTTCCCGAGCTTCGCCGGTGGCAGGTGGAAGTGCTGGGACCGGCGTTCGTGAAGGAGCTGGCCGGCTCGGCGGCGGACGACTCGCCGTACAAGCCGGGGTGATGGGTCCCGGCCACACTCCTGTTGTGTGATGCGAGTGTGATGGCCGTTGTAGCGGCGGCGCTACGCTGCTGTGGGTGTGGTGCGGAAGGGCGACAGGTGTTCCGGTGCGCAAGAGGGGCGGTATTCCGGAATTCATCCTGTTTCTGATTTTGCAAGTATCTGTATATCAATGTGATAGGAAGGTGAAGGCACGAAGGGGCTGGCTCGCACTCACGATCCGGCTCAGGCGACCAGAGCGGCATGGGGAGTGCGTTGGAGGAGGCCGTCGGCACAGGCCGTCGACAGCAGTCTCCCACCTCAGGCGGTGCCTCCATGCGATCCCTTTCTTCGAAGGTCCAGCGTTCGGTCGAAGACCCGGTGGTGCGCCGCTATCTGGGCATCGCGGTGATGACCTGCCTGGTGGATCTGTGCACCAAGGAGATCGCCGTCCGGTCACTGGGCGAGCATGGGTTGGTGACGCTGTCGGAGCGTTTTGCCCTGATGCTGGTCTGGAACACCGGCAGTGCCGGTGGTCTTTCCATCGGTCCGTTCACGACCGAACTCAATGTGCTGATGACGTTGCTCGCGCTGGGGCTGGTTTTCAGCGTGGTGCGGCCCATGGCGGCAGTGGACGCCCGCGCGGTGCTTCCATTGGCTCTCGTCACCGGCGGGGCCGTGGGCAACCTGCTCAGCATGCTCGGCGGCCCCCCGGGCGTGGCCGACTTCATCGGTATCCGCGTGACGCGCGAAACCACGATCGTGGCGAACCTCGCCGATTTTTCGCTCTGGAGCGGCGCGATGCTGCTGGCGCCCGTGGCGCTGACGCTGATCCGCATGGTGAGAGCGGAACGGCGGGTGGAGATAGTGGCATCGGAGGGCTGACTTCCGGGCCGGCTTCAGAGGTCAGATATCAGACGTCAGACATCAGAGATCAGTAGGTCAGAACTGAGACGGAGATAGGACGCAGGGAGGAGCAATCAGAGGTCAGAGGTCTGAGCACTGGCGGTCGGCGGTGTCGTGTGCGCCACCGGCCTTGCTGGCCGGGCCTGCGGCCCGGGGCGCGCAGCGCCCCGCAGAACGCGGTTCTCTCGCGTCAGTACCAGCTCGCCGACGAAGTGCTCGGACCTCTGACTTCTGACTCCTCCTTCCTGCGTCCTATCTCCGTCTCAGTTCTGATCTCTCGATCTCTGATCTCTGATCTCTGATCTCTGAGCCCGGAGGCCCGAGCCCAGCGCCCGAGACGCCGTGTGTGCTCTGCTCCTCTCTCACCCGATCGATGCGCCCACCTCGACGAGTATCCCATTCGGCGCACGCACGTAGAACGTGAGTGAGCGCCACCCGCCCCGTGTCATGTCTTCGACGGGTCCGGGTTCGAGACCGGCCTTCGACATCCGGGCGTGTTTCGCATGAACCGCGTCCGGCGTGTCGAGAAAGAATCCCACATGGAAATTCTCCGGAAACCCGTTCGACCTGGTGTCACGCATGATGTTGAGAATGAATCCATCGCTGCCACGCAGAACGGCGAACGCATTTTCGCCGCGCATGGTCAAGACGGTGAAGTCGAAGTGCTGCACGAAGAAGTCGCGCAGCGCGGCGACATCCGGCACGGGAAGGTTGGCGTGATTGAGCTTGCTCATGGTGTGTGTCCTCGACGCACGGTGAACAGGCGCAGACCGGATTGCCGTGTGCGGTCGCGACGCTGTTGGCGAAGACGCATGAGCCCTGCTCGCCGAACGGATCGCACTGTCCTACCCACGCAAGCCTGATCCCTCCGACAGACGTGTCGGAGTTACCTGGCCGTGGGTTCTCCCATCGCTCGAGGGATGGTGAACAGTGCCCCGTGTGTCATTGGCGCGGGGTGACCGGGCTTACCTGAACCGGTCGAACTTTTTCGGCATTCGAAGAATGCCGAATTCCGTGGGGCATTTCAATGGTTTTCACGTCGATGGTGATGGCGCATCACCGGGCAGGCAGAATGCACCCCATCGCGTCAGTACCCAACCCGCAAGCGAAGTGCTCAGACCTCTGATTTCGTAGTTGTCTGATCTCTCATCATTCGATCGCCGTCTCAGTTCTGGCCTACTGATCTCTGACCTCTGAGAGGTCAGAAGCCCATGTATGCCCTGACCCGCGGTTCGATGCGTTCAGGCGTCCAGGGTGGCGACCAGACGAGATTCATGACCACGTCCGTCACGCCGGGCAGTCCGCGCAGCTGCTGTTCGGCTTCTCCCATGATCTCGGGGCCGGACGGGCATCCCGGCGAGGTGAGACTCATGTCCACGCGCACGGTCGACCCTTCGGTCTGCACGTCGTAAACCAGTCCCAGATCGACGATGTTGAGATTGAGCTCCGGATCCTTCACGCGCCGGAGCACGAGACGCGCCTGGTCGACGGAGACCACGGTATCGGAGACCGTGGTCTCGGCTGCACCCGCTTCGCCATGGTCAGCGCTGGGGACCGGCGCCTGATCGGCCGATGCGGCATCCTGGGGAATTGGCTCTTCGGTCATACTTGAAGTATACCCCGATGTATCCCCGGTATCCCCCGGGTCTGTCCGGGGAATGGGACCGCTTACTTCTTCTTGGCCGTCGCCTTGGCGGGGGACTTGGCCGCAGGCTTGGCGACCGCCTTTTTCACGGTGGCCTTCCCGGTGCCCGTCTTGGCGCTGCTCTTCTTGGCCGCGGCCGCGCGTTTCGCCGCGGCGGCACGACGCCGGGCGGCGGCGCTGGCAGTCCGGCTGGAGCGCAGGGGGCGGTTCCAGTCCTGCGCCACATCGGCCCGGAAGCTGGCCGGCATCGCCCGCACGCCGTCGGGGTCGTCCATCACCGCCAGCACCGCGGCGTCGGCCAGGTCGTTGCGCACGTCGGCGATGACCTTGGACGGGCGACGCGCCCGCGCGGCATGCACGCGGTTCGTCAGCAGGATCACGAACATCTGCCGGTCGGGATCGATCCAGAGCGACGTCCCCGTGAAGCCGGTGTGTCCGAACGCCCGCTCCGTCATGAACTGGCCGCAGCCGGCGCCTCCGTCACAGGTGTCCCAACCCAGTGCCCGGTGGCCGGCCGTCCGGCGTGTGAACAGCGTCACCGTCGAATCGGCAATGACGCGCACGCCGTTGTAACTGCCGCCATTCAGCAGCATCTGCGCGAAGACCGAGAGGTCGGCCGCGCTGCTGAACAATCCGGCGTGCCCCGCGACACCGCCGAGGGCGTAGGCGTTTTCGTCGTGCACCTCGCCGCGCAGCGGATAGCCCCGCGGCGGCGCGATCTCCGTGGGCGCGGTGCGCGACACGTCGCCCATCGGCACGCGGAAATACGTGTCCTGCATGCCCAGCTTCGCGTAGACCGCGCTCTCGAGGAACGTATCCAGACGCTGTCCGCTCACCGATTCGGCGATGAACCCCAGCAGGTCGGCCCCGAGGTCGGAGTATTCGTAGCAGGCGCCCGGCGTGCACTTCACGGGCGATGCCAGCACCGCCGCGCGCGCCTCGGCCGGCGTCTTCGCGATGCGCCACAGCTCACGGCCGGCCGGCAGCCCCGCCCGGTGGGTGAGCAGATGCCGCACGGTCACCTTGTCCCGCAGCCCGCCCTGGAAATCGGGGAGATACCGCGAGACCGGCGCGTCCAGATCGATCTGCCCGCGGTCGAACAGCACCATGATGGCCGTGGTGGTGGCCACCACCTTGGTGAGCGAGGCGAGGTCGTACAGGCTTTCCTGCGCCGTCACCCGCGACTTGCCGTTCCAGTCGAGCGTCCCGAAACCGCGCGACCAGACCGTGAATCCCTTCCGGCCCACCACCACGGCGGCGCCAGGATACCCTCCGGCATCGACGCCGCGGCGCACGACCCGGTCGATCGTGGACAGGCGGTCGGCGGACATGCCTACGGCCGCGGGCTCCCGTTCGGGGAGGCCGCCTCCACGGGGCAGCGCCACGCTCGTCACGTCGGCGGCTGCGATGGCAAGGGCAGTAGTAAGCAGGAACACCGGCAGTACCTGTCCGTAGGGTCTTCAGGACCACATCCGATGAACCATACCCGGCCACGGTGCATTCGGAGCACCAGGTCCCGCGTGGCTCATCCCCCGCGATACGCATCCGGGAGCATCCAACACCGTATCCCACGGTTTCGGCTGCAGCACCCGAAGTATCCAAAAGCATCTAAGGCGAACGCGGCTCTCCGTCAATGGTGTGACGGAACCTCGTGCCTCTCTACCCCTCTACGACTGGAACGATCGAAGGCAACGGACCTCCCCCCCACCCCCCGGGAAACCGTTTGGACGTGATCGGTGACAGAATTGATGAACGCCATGGAGACCGACGCCGCAATCGTTCGTCGGGCGATCGAAGGCGACGAGCGCGCCATGCGGCTGCTGTGGAACCAGCATGCGCCGCACGTGGACGCCGTCGTCCGTCGCCTTGCCGGAGATCCCGACCTCGCGCAGGACATCGCGCAGGAGGTCTGGATCCAGATTTTTCGCGCCCTTCCCTCATGGCGGGGGGACGCGAAGTTCAGCACCTGGATCCATCGGGTGGCCATCAATCGCACCCTCAACGCGATGCGTCGCGTGAAGCGTTTATCGACCATGGAGACCGGGATCGACGAAGACTCGGCCGTGGTCGAGCAGGATGCGGAGCACAGTCTGCTGGCGCAGACGATCGCCGAGGCCACCCGCAAGCTGTCGCCCGGGGCCCGCACCGTGTTTCTCCTCCACGACGTGGAAGGCTATACGCACGAGGAGATCGCGACGGAACTCGGGATCACACCCGGTGGCTCCAAGTCGCAGCTTTTCAAAGCCCGGGCCAAGCTGCGGCGTCTGCTGGCTCCGCTCGTCGATGTCGTGGTTCCGGTAGTATCCCCCGATCTGGATCGCAGTTATGCAGCACCTTAGCTCTCCGTCGATCGCCATGCATCTCTCTGCCGAACGTCTGGCCGCTTTCGATCACGAGCCGTTCTCGATCGACGAGCTGGCGCATCTCACGGCCTGCGCGGCCTGTCGCGCCGAGCGGGATGCGATGATGACGCTGGTCGGCCTGGCCGCCGCCGAAGCGCCGCGAGCCGCCGCCGAACACGCGCCCCGGCTCGTGACGTGGGAGTCCCTCGCCGCCGGTTTGCGGACGGCCGACGCGGTGACCGGGGTGACACCGGGGACGATGTCGGATGTGGTGTCGGACAGGGGGGCGGATGTGACCCCGGGTCACACATCGGATGTGATGCCCGTCGCGGCGCCCGGCCCGGTGGCCGGTGCGCGCGTGGTCCCCATGCACATGGGCGTGATGCCGGACCGGTTGTGGGGGGCGGCGTTCTGGCGCCGTGCCGCGGCCGCCGTGCTGCTGCTGGGCGGGGGCGCGTTGCTCGGACGGGTGACGGCGCACCGGGACGTGGGACAGACCATGGCGCAGGTGGCGCTGGGCAATGCCCTGGGCGACGGGGAGTTCACCTCGGTGGAGCGGGCCACGGAAGTGCTGACCCGCGCGCAGCGGGACTACGAGCGCGCGTCGATGTGGCTGGCCTCGAACGACAGCACGACGCGCAGTTCGGAGGTGTATCGCGCGCGTCTGGCGGCACTCGATCAGATGATGGCGGCCTCACGCGCCGCGTTGCGCGATGCGCCTCAGGATCCGGTGCTCAATCACTACTATCTCGCCGCCTGGACGGCGCGCGAGGCCACACTGCAGGCGCTGGGTGGTACCCTGCCGGTGGACAAGGTCATCGAGCGGTATTGAGATCATGAAGCGGCACGACGGAAAGCGATTTTACGGAACGCGGGACTTCGGAGCACGTCCCGGCGCGCGGACTCCGGTCCGGGAAACGCGCCGCGCGGCCTATGCGACCGCGCTGCCCCTGCTTGCGGCGGCGGTCACATTCGGATTGCCGGCGCAGGTCACGGCGCAGACACCGCCAACGCCCCAGGTACGGGTGCGCGTGACGACCACCACGACGGCGATGATGAATGCCTGCGGCGAACTGGCGTCGTCGCCATCGCCGCTGGTGCACGCCCCCGAGGGGCTCGCGCTGCTGCGACTCAAGCGGGAGCTGGAGAGTGCGGCGTTGACGCTCGAGAAGCAGCCGGTGCCCAACACGGAGGTGCAGCGGATCACGCAGGTGCAGCGGGGTGTCGACTCGCTCATGCGCGTCATCGTGCAGGTGCAGCGGGAGGATGGAGGCCCGTGGACGCCGGGGCTGCCCCGCCGGGGCGACAGCGTGCGGGTGTTCTTCCAGGGCAACCCGTTCGAAGGGCGCATGTTCTTCGAGATGATCGACAGCACCGCCCGCGGTTCGGTGCCGCAGCTGGCGATGCCGCAGCTGGCGATGATCATCCGTGCGTTGCAGCCGCAGGTGGCGGCGGTGTCGGAGGCCGCCGAAGCGCGGCTGTTCAGCGGTGTGGCCGCCAACGCGGGATACATGGGACTCTCGCTCTCCGGCGCGCAATTGCGGGCCGTGACGCCCGAGGGCGTCATGACGAGTCACTGCGAGTATCCGCTGGTGGAGTCGGTCGATGCGGGGTCGCCGGCCGAGCGGGCGGGCATCACGGCGGGTGACACGCTCGTGGCGTACAACGGGCGCGATGTGCTGCAGGTGGCGGTGAACTATCCTGAACTGCTCACCCCCGGTCAGCCGGTGCGCGTGCGCTTGCGGCGCAGTGGCCGCACGCGCGAACTGCCGGTCGTGGTCGGACCGCGCAAGAGCGAGGAACGCACGATGGTGTTCGTGCGGACGTACGGCGCCGATGGTGCGCCGGCGGGTCTCACGGCGTCGGGAAGTCCGCAGGCCGGAGGCGGGGGACGCATCACCATGGTGCCGCGGGCGACGGGTGCCTCGCCACTGCCCAGCAGCGCCGCCGGTGTGGCCACCGCGCAACTCACCACATTTGCCGGCGCGCAGTTCGCCACGGTGGACGATGACTTCGCGCAGGCGCTCGGCATGGACGCCGGTGTGCTCGTGCTGCGGGTGCCACTGGGAACACCGGCGGCCGACGTGGGCCTGCGCAGCGGGGAAATGGTGCGTGCGGTGAACGGCACGCCGGTGCGGGATGCGATCACACTGCGTCGACTGCTCGGCAACGGCGGGACCGAGGTCCGCCTGCTCGTCCAAGCGAAGAACAGCGGGGAACGCGTGGTGGTGATGAAGCTCCGGTAGGATCGACAGGATCAGACTGTCAGAAGTCTGATGTCAGAGATCAGCCGGTCAGAACTGAGACGGCGATCGAATGATGAGAGATCAGACAACCACGAGATGAGAGGTCCGAGCACTTCGCTTGCAGGCTGGGTACTGACGCGAGGGTTCGGCGTTTTGCGGGGCGCTGCGGGCGCCCGGCCAGCGGCCCGTGGCGCGCACAACTCTCTCGACCGTCAGTGCTCAGACCTCTGACATCGTAGTTGTCTGTTCTCTCATCATTCGATCGCCGTCTCGGTTCTGACCTCCTGATCTCTGACCCCGTCTGACAAGCTGAGGCCAGACTAGCGTATGCCGCCTGCCGGCACCGCGTAGATCAGCCTCGCCGTCGCGCGGTCGGCTTCGCTGAGCTCCCGCACCCGCACCCGCGCCGACATGATGTGATCGGGCGCCGCGGCGTGATCGAGGCCGATGAGATGGCCCACCTCGTGCAGCGCGATGGCGCGCATCTGCGGGGGCGTGACGGTGCCGCCGCCGGGATGCGTGACGGCGAGTTGGATATCGCTGGCCACCAGCCAGTAGTCGGCATCGCGGCTCCACACGGTGCGTCCACTGATGCCGTTGGAGAAACGGTCCACGAACCGCACGTGAACGTCGGCGCTGGCCGAGTCCACGACGAACGTGAAGCGCAGCGGCAGGCCCGCCTGCGCCCACGTGGTGAAGGCATCACGCACTGCCGGCAGGAAGTCGGGATTCCAGGCGTCCAGCCATTCACCTTCGCGGATGAATACGCGTAGCGGCCGTGTCGTACGATCGGGCCAGCGCGCGAGGGCGGAATCACGTGCCAGCAGGAGGTCGGGCAGATAGGTGCCGTCCATGCCTAACTGCAGACGGCGTCGCACATCATCGGGCGCCATTTTCAGACGCTCCGCCGGCAGCAGCAGGGGCGCGCTGACGAGCAACTCCTCGCCATGCGCCAGCGCCTTGCTCACCGGCGCCAGATGCGGCGCGAAGCGGGGTGTGGCCCGCGACGTCCGGACGTCGATCGCCCCCTCGGCTTCGTGTTGGGTCGCCTCCCGATGTGGCGCGTCGTCCCGGGATCCCATGGCCTGCCCGCCGATGAAACAGGCGAGACCCACCACACAACAGGCCAGCAGCGTTTCGGCGGACTTCATGCAGGCAAAACAGCGAGGCGATGGGCCTCAGTCGAGAAAGGCCTGCACCGCGGCAAAGAACGCATCGGGGGCTTCCCAGAAGGGATTGTGACCGGCGTCGGCAATGGGGACCACGCGGGCCCGTCCCAGCAAGGCCGCGGTACGTTCCGCCTCCGACAGCGGCAGCACGTCTGCCGCACCATGCACGACGAGTGTCGGGAAGGGCAGGTCACGCAGGCGGTCCCGCCAGTCGTACCCCTCGCGCCGCAGCCGCGCGGCCACCACCGCACCTGTGGCGCTGGAGCCCAGCGGGGCGTTCACATTGACCGCGAACTCCTGATCGGCGAACCACGCCGGAAAGAACGCCTGCGCGTATCCGGCATGGTACTCGAGCGTGGGTACCACCAGCGCCGCAGGATCGAACGCGGCGAGTCGCTCGTGCGCCGTACCGGTGAGACGAGCCAGCCCCGCGTCGTGCAGGGGTGGCAACCAGTCGCCCGTGACCCCCACCGCATTGACCAGCACCAGCCGCCGGATGCCTGGGGACGCGCTCGTGGATGCAGTCGCTTCCGCGTGACCGGCCGCCTCCGCTGCCGCCGCGAGCATGGCGATGCCGCCGCCCCAGGAATGCCCCAGTATGTCCCACTGGCTGATGCCCATGGCCGTGCGGAGTGCCGGAATATCCCCGCCGTCGAACTCGATGCGTGACGCCGCCAGACCTGGCGGTGTGGCCGACTCACCGCGACCGCGCTGGTCGTAAAAAATGAGCTGGCGTGTCGCGGCCAGCGGTGCCAGCGCCGGCCAGAGCAGCTTGTGGTCGAACAGCAGACCGCCGTTGACACAGAGCAGCGGCAGTGCGCCGTCCACGGCCGGTGTCCGGTACACCGCGAAGTCGATGCCGCGTGCTTTCACCGTCACCCGATCGAGCGGGGGCCGTGGTGGCAGGGAGCGCCGGAAGGCGAGATAGCGGGCGAGTGCAGGCGAAGTCACGGTGTCGGAAGATCACCTCCGCACATTCCACGTCCTAGTGCGGTCCTCGTGTGGGTCCTGACCCCGGGCCGACCAGGGCTGCGCGATCTCCGCGAGGCGTCCGGTCTCGATGAGTTCGTGCAGCGCGTCGCCCAGGGCCTCACTCCGCTGCTCCACCTGCGTCCAGCGTCGTATGCGTTCGGTTTCGGGGAGGTCGTGGAAATCCCGGCGATCGGGGATCTTGCCGCCGGGCAGCGACGCCACGAACGCGGCGGACGGGGCGATGAGCACGGCCCGCGAGAAATTGGCCGCACTCGCGCGTCGCCACGGCAGCGCCTTGTCGAACCAGCCGGGCACGATATGCGGATAGAAGTGCGGATAGAGCACCAGCCCGTCCCCCGGTCCGAAATCGAGATCGGGATGATAGTCCGTGATGCCGCCGTCCCAGTGCACACCCGGCACACCATCGATGCGTACCCCATGCAGCAGCAGGGGAATCGAGCCGGACGCCAGCAACACATCGCGGGCATTCTGAGCGGTCAGCGTTCGGAATGCCGTGGGCAGATCTCGCAATGTGGAAAAAGGCGACACCACACCGGCGGCGTGAAAGATCGTGCGGGTCATCTGCGCGCCGAGCGTGCGGCGCGCCAGGAGATTCGACGCGGCGGCCAGCGCCAGCCCCGCGGCAATCGCCATGCGGCGGCGACTCGCCGTCGGACCACGTCCTTCCACGGTGATCACATGCGTCCGCAGCCACGGATGGCCAAGGATCTCTTCGGCGCCGGTGGGTCCGAGCAGATGATCGAGACAGGCCGACAGCACCTGCGTGACCTCGTCCGGACCGGGCCTGGGAGAATAGCGCTGATGATGGATGTATGCCTCGTGTCCGCGCGCCAGGGCGGCCAGCGGATCGTGTTGGGCCAGACAGGCCAGCCGCCAGCTGCCGATCGAACTCCCGATGCCGTGCAGCGGCTGGTCACGCGGCGTCTGCAGGAAGTGACCGAACAGGAAGCGGTCGAGACCCGCGATCGCGAGCCACTTCGCCCCACCCGAAGCAGCCGGCAGCACATCGACGTCGATCGCACGCAGTCCGCGCTCCCGCAGAATGGTCAGGGCGTGTGGCCCCGCCCGTATCGTGAGCCATGGCGAGCGTATCGCCGAGCAGGATCGTGCGCCTGTCATCGTCCAATCATACCGTGGTCATTCGGTCGGTGGTCGTTCGGTACGGGACGAGTTGACGAATCGTGTGGACCCCAAAACCTGGAATCACGGCCGGGGTTGCCGCTTGCCACTGGTTTGCCCGCCGTGCGATAGTCTACACATGTCGTCGCCGTTTCCGGACACGGTCCCGCTCACCCGCCCGCGGGACGATGAACTCGATCTCCATGGTGTGACGCACCCGGGGCTGGTGCGCACATCCAATCAGGATCAGTTCCTGTTGTGTACCGTGCATCCACAGGTCGTGGTGCACGGCACCAGTCTGGCCAATTCCGCCGCGCTCGCCCTGCGTGGGGAACGGGTGGCCACCATCATGCTCGTGGCCGACGGGGTGGGCGGCAGCGCCGACGGCAGCGAAGCGAGTCGTCTCGCCACCGTGGCCATCACGGAGCACTTCGCGTCGGCCATGCACTGCTGGCATGCCGCGGGATCCGCCGGTGAAGACGAATTCACCGCCACGCTGCTCGATGGGGCGATCGAAGCACATCGCCGGGTCCGCGAGCAGGCCGTGCAGCAGCTCGATGGACGCAAGATGGCCACCACACTCTCGGTGGGCATCGTCGTGTGGCCGTGGTTGTACGTGCTGCAGGTGGGCGACAGTCGCTGTTATCACTACCAGGACGGCACATTGCGTCAGGTCACCCGCGATCAGACCCTGGCCCAGGAGATGATCGATCGTGGCGCCCTCACGCCCGAGCGCGCGCACAACTCGCCACTCCACCATGTGCTCTCGAGCGCCATCGGTGCTGAGGACGCCATGCCGGTCATCTCGCGTGTGGACGTGCAGCAGCGGGGGTGTATCGTGATGCTCTGCAGCGATGGACTCACCAAACACGTGAACGACGACGAGATCGCCGCCGCCTGCGCCACGATGACCTCGGCCAGACAACTGTGCGAATCATTGCTCGGTCTGGTGCTCGAGCGCGGCGGTTCGGACAATGTCACCATCGTGGTGGGACGCGCGTTGCCCTGAGGATGTTCGGTTCGCACCGTTGATTGTTGCCGCGCCGGCCATTGTAGCGGGCCATTGATTGCCGCCGCCGATTGCGGTCGACCATCGCCACCCGCGATCGCTCCCGACTATCGCCACCGGATCGCGTCGCGCACCTTCGAGGCCGCGTAGCGCATGGCTGCGGAGATCGTGGCGTATCCCATCGAGTCGACGGACACGACGCCGTGCGTATTCGCTGCATCGGTGAAGCGCACGTAGTACAACCACCCCTCCGCGTCCGGCCGTGCGGGCACTTCACCCGGCGCGAGTTGCCCATCGGCTTCGGCCATCGCGTACCACCAGTCGTAGTCCAGCGCGACGATGTCCACGGATTGCCCGTCCGACGGTTCGTCCGGACGCGCCTCCGGTTGCTCGGCCCGTGGTGCACCATCCGCCCGTCGCCAGGTGCCGGTCCTGACGATGCGCACAGATGTGCCGGCGCCATCGGGCACGTCGGGGGTACTCCCGGGACTCTCCTGAGATGCTGACACCGGCGGTGCGCTGAACAGCGGCAGGGCGCGTCGGCGGAAATGGTGGGACATCTCACAATATGTCGTCCCGTATGCGGCTACGGCACGCCCTCGCCATGTCGATGCCATGCTGATGTCCTGTTTTTCACCGCTCCTCCGTGTTCGGACATGTGGCCCTCATGACCACTACACACATCGCGATGACCGTCGATGATCGTCGACCGTCATCGCGGGTCCCGCTCCCTGCCAGAGGAACCGAGCCATGCCCGACACCACCAAGTCCCGCACGACCGCGGCATCCGCGACCATCGCCCGCCAGAAGACGCTGACCGCACTCGAGAAGCGCGAGTTCGACACGTCTGCCGTGGTCGAACCGTTCACCATCAGCATGCTCACGCCGGAAGAGCGCAGTCACGCCGAGGCGGCGTCCGGCGTGAGCACCGCGTTGATGCTCAAGGGATTGTTGCATCGCCTCGATCCGAAGACCTATGCGGCACCCGCGCAGGCCGATACGCCCGAAGCCGCGGCCATCGCCGCTGTGCGGGACATCGACGACAAGGCGTTCGCCAGCATGACGCCGCGTCTGCGCGCGCTCGCCGCCGATCAGCCCCGTCTCTCGCGCCTGGTGGCTGCCGCCGGTCGGAACATCGATCTCAAGCACCCTTCGCTGGGGTTGAAGTTGGCCCACCCCATCGCCGGTGTGGCAGGGCTCAAGCGGGTGGACGTCGGCAACACCGACCATGAAGATGCGCCGGCGATGCCGAAGATCGTGGTGCGCAGCGGATCGGCGGCGAAGTACTCCCGTATGGATCTTGTGCTCCGGGCCGTGCACTGCGTCGATGAAACGAATCCCGAAGGGGGCGGCTCGGACGACATCGTGCTCGGCGGCGTGCTCGTGGGCGCCAGCGGCAATACCAAAGTCGTGCAGTCCCGCTTCATCGGCAATTTCGAAGACGGCACCTATGTGAGCCTCGGCGAACTGCCGTTCGGACAATTCAGTCTGCGCACGACCAATGGTTATCCCAAGACCATGTACTGCATCCTGCAGCTCGTGGAGTCGGATCAGGACGATGCGGATGCCGCCCGTGAACTCACGCGGGCGCTGTCGACGATCACCTCGATAGTGGTGAGCACCATCGGATCACCGGCGGCCGGTGCCATCGCCGGGGCCATCGTGAATACGGTGGGCGGACTGGTCAGCCTCTTCATCTCCGACGACGCGTTCCCGCCTTACGGTGTCCGCGCACGTCTGCAGAGTGAGAACGAATTCGGGAGTGACGGTGACAGCGGCCAGCTCCGCACCGGCAACATCGTGGGGCACGGTGGTGCGTACCGGATCGGCTATCGCTGGCTGCTGAACGCCTGAATCACGACGTGCACCTGACACTCGCTGATGGGCACTGACGTGCACTGACATTCACTGAATGGCTCGGCCGGGGGCCGGCGTCGACGGCAGCGTGGGGTATGTGCATGCCTGTGCAGGCATATGCTTCACGTCTGCCGTCGACGTCGTGTTCGGGATGGCGCGTATGTCGACGTGTCAGCGGGCCAGCAGGACGCGCGACGTGAGTTCGGTCATCTCGAAGCCCGATCCTTCCGCATGCATCCAGACTCCGTCCACACAGGTGCAGGCACCCATGAGCAATTGCGTGCCACCGGTGGGACGTCTGGTGCCCAACTGCGTTGCCAGGGAATTTCCTTTGCACAATTCGTTCGACTTCGCCGCCGACCCGACCAGCGATTCGTGCGTGGTGGTGGGAAACCAGTACGCCGGCTGTGACGCATCGGCGGGGATGATGGCCATGCGCACCGGTTTCTGCGTATCCACCCACAGATAACTCACGCCAGCGGGAATGCCGAGTCGGGGATAGGCACTCTTGCTGGTGATGCGACCGGCGATGCCGACTTTCCCGCGTGTTCCGGTCGTCGGCGCGAAGGTGACATCGGGAATGCCGGCGGTGGAGAATCCACGGGGAACGGACGCGTCGACCACCGGTGTGCGTTCCCCGGCGAACGACGTCGCGCGTGCGGCTTTGAGCAGATCGGCGCGCCACGCGGTGTTGGGACGTTGCGCGGCGGCCTCAGAGAAGGCGAGCAGCGGAATCAGGGCACCGGCAACCAGCGACGTACGCGGCAGGGAGAAACGGAAGTGCATGGCGTGACATCTCCTGGGCAATGCCCATCGGTGGAAGAAGAGAATATGCATCACTGGCGACGCGAAGCGGCCAGCGCGGCGGTCGATAGGGCGCGAAGCTCCGGATCACCATCGGCCCACAACGATACGGCTGCACGCCCCGCTGTCTGTGCGGCCGCCTGTGTTGCACTGGTGCCTGACAGGTGTGCACGGAGAACGAGCGCCCGCCCCAGCCCGGCCGCGGCGGGAACTTCGCGCGTGAGCCGCTCCGGCTGCGTCGGAAGCGACGTGAGCAGTTCGTCCAGTAAGCCCATTGCCGTTGCCGTGTCCCGTACGGCGAGGGCGAGATGTGCACGCTGCAACAGCCATTCGGGTGCGCGGGCGACATTCTTCACCGGAGAGCGGGACGGTGCGGCAAGACGTGTCCGCACGGCCGCCGTATCACCGGCGGCCACCTGCTGCCAGAGCGCCAGCAGATCGTCGTAGGGCTCGGGCTCCTGCAGGCCGGTCAGAGAGGTCAGTCCCAGCATCGGTTGTGCGAGCATGCTGCTGCGCGCCAGGACGAGCGCACGGGCCTGTTGCCGCCGGTCGCTGCCGGTCCGGGATTCGGGAATCCACGTGCCGAGTGCACGCTCCACCTGCATGCGTGTGGCGCGCACACTGTCGAGTGGTGCACCGAGTGCGGCATAGGCGGCAAACGCGCCGGCCGCACGCAACACCGGCGCCGGTGGTGCGGTGTCCCCGCCTGATGGGACGAGGAAGACCGTCGATGGCGCGTCCGCGGCGGCCTGCCCGAGATAGCGTGCGGCCAGATGGGCGCGGCCCGTCAGTGCGGCGAGAGCGGCCAGCACGGGTGCAGATTCGACCACCATCTGTGGTGAGGCGCCGGAGGCGATGTCGGCACCGGCCCGCGAGGATGTGATCAGGGGATCCATCAATGCCGCGCTGGCCGCGATACGGGCTTCGTCGAATCTGCGCAGCTTGAGCAGGATGCGGACTTCCGTTGCCGCGCGACCGGCGTGAAAGGCCGGCGGGAGGGTCGTATCGCGTTGTGCGAGTTCGCGGGCTCGTCGTATGGCATCGAGCGCGCTCACATCACCGGGCATCGCCGAGGCGAGCATGCCCAGCGTTTCGAGGGCTTCTGCATGACGGGCCCAGGCCAGCGCACTGCGCGGATGGGCCGCGGTCCAGCGCACCGTCAGGGCGCGCAACGTCTCACGATTGCGGGCGACGGCCGCACGATGGGTCGCTGGTGCGGCAACCTTGAACAGCTCCGCCATGGGAAGCGGGTGATACACGACGGCGTCTCCGTCGATTTCCGGGAACGCGCCCATGCGGACCGTATCCGGCGCGAGGGCAAACCCCGCCCGATACTCGGTTTCTCCACTGAAGATCACCCGGCGAGCCAGCGCCGAAAATGCGGCCCCCCGCGCCGATTCGAAGTACGAAGGCACGAGTTCGAGCGCGCGAGAGTAGGCGTCGATCGCTTCCGCGCGGTTGGCCCGGAAACGCCAGCGTCCACCATGCAACGTATCCCGCACGATGACCCGATCGTACGAAAGACACTCGCCCAGACCGTACTGCGCCGCAAAATCGTTCGGTGCACGCGTCAGCAGTCCACGATAGATGCTGCAGGCTTCCTCCGGACGCGACTCGGCGAGCGCCAACAGTGCCGAAGCCAGTGCACGATCGCGCGGAGTGAGCCGGAGAGAATCGTCCATGGCACGCCCGGCCGGCACACGCCACGCCGCGGGACGGGACCGCCCACTCCATGACATGGTCTGCGCCAGTGCCAGCGACGCCTGCGCAAATCCGGAATCCCGTACCAGCGCTGCGCGGAACTCCCGCTCGGCGCGCGGCGTGTCCCACGCGTGCAGCGCAGTGTACCCCTCGGTGTAGTGCTTGAGTGCCGCGAAGTCGCGGGTGCCCGTGGCCGGCGGTGCATGGGCGGAAGGACCGGCGAGACGCGACACGAGCGAGTCCGCGAGCTGTGAAAACGCCGCAGCCACATCCATGCCCGCGGTCACGTGCACCATGTGCGTGGTCGGTTCCGCCTGCGTGCCGCTCCGCCCATCGCTCTGCGTGTCGTCGTAGAGCTGGGCCCGCACCCGCAGGGTGCCGTTCACATTCGAGATTGCGCCCCATACGAAGCGGCCGGCGCCCAGCCGCCGGGCCACCGCCCGCGCACCATTGACCGAGAGAGTGTCCACGACACCCTCGCCCCGCAGCGCATCGGCCACGCGCATCTCATCGCTCAGACGAAGACTCTGCCAGCGGGCGAGTCCATCGTACAGCAGACGCGCCGTGTTGTCGCCGGAAAGCATCGGTGTACCACCGGTGCCATTCGCTTCTCCATTGCCATCGTAGCGGAACGGAAAGACGGCGACCGTGCCCGGGTCCCCTGGCAGGTCCGCGTCACGTTCAGCGCCACGCACCATGAACAACAGCCCCGCTGCCACGGCACCGATTACCACGGCACCACCGATCACCAGAGTGCGTGTCGGGATGGCGCGCGGCCGTTGGTCCGGGTTCGGTCCCTCCTCCAGCGACCGGATCAGCGCCTCCGCCGACGGGAATCGTTCACTGCGCACGGGCGCCACCGCACGGGCGACCACCTTGCCCAGCGCCGTGTCGTGCAACGGAGAATCCCCGGGCAGTCCACCCTCGGGTGGCAGCGTTCCCGTGAGCATCTCGTGCAGCACCCGCCCCAGCGAATACACGTCACTGCGTCCGTCGAGATCGGGTTCACCGCGCAGTTGCTCCGGACTCATGTAGGCCGGTGTCCCCAGCACGAATCCGGGACGCGTGACACGCCCCAGCGGATCTCTGCTGGCCGCCAGCGCAATGCCGAAGTCGGCGAGATACGCATGGGTGCCATCGTTGGCCAGCAGGATGTTTTCCGGCTTGATGTCCCGGTGCACGATCCCCTGAGCGTGAGCCGCCGTCAGCGCCATCGCGATCTGTCGGGTGATGGAGATCGCCTGCGTGATGGGGAGACCTCCGCCATCGTTTGAGGGGTGCGCGGCCGAAGCCTCGCGCGTGCGATCGAGCAGATCCCGCAGTGATCCGCCGTCCATGTGAGGCATGACGTAGAACAGGCGGCCTTCGTGTTCACCCGAATCGAACAGCGGCAGGATGTGCGGGTGCCGGAGCCGCGCGGTAACGCGGATCTCCTCGTGGAAACGATCGGCGCCGAGCATCGCGCCGACCGAGTGCCGCAGCATTTTCAGGGCGACTTCACGATCATGACGCATGTCGTGGGCGAGGTACACCGTCGCCATGCCGCCATGACCCAGTTCGCGGATCACCCGATACCGCTCGGCCAGTATTTGCGTGGGCAATGTGTCGCGGTCCCCTGTGGACGACCCCGCAGCTCCGTTGGTGTGCAGCAGATCGCCGAACCGTTCAGGTGCCGGGATGTCCAGTCGCGGATCGGGTGTGTCCGAATCCACAAGCATCCGCTCGAGCGCACGCCGCAACGGTTCATCCGCGCCGCAGGCAGCGTACACGTACGCGGAGCGCTGCTCGGCGGGCAGCGCCAGCGCGGCGTCGAGCAAGGGTTCGAGACGACGCCACTCCTCCGCGGAAACGGGCAGTCGAGTCATGTCCCGTCGGGAGTGCCCAGGGCCTGACGCAGCAACAGGCGCGCTTTCACCCAATCGCGTCGAACGGTTCTGACGGTGACGCCGAGGGCTTCACCCGTTTCCTCTTCAGTCAGCCCCCCGAAGAAGCGCAGTTCGACCACGCGGGCGAGACGCGGATCGAGCGCGGCCAGATGATGCAGCGCATCGTCGATCTCGAGGAGCTGTTCGGGCTGCGCGTCGTCGGCCACCGCCTGTTCTTCCAGAGAAACCTGACGGCGAATACCACCACGTTTGATGGCCACGCGGGCCCGCGCCCGATCCGTGAGAACATGCCGCATGGCCACGGCCGCGAGGGCAAGAAAATGCGCGCGATCCCGCCAGCCGGCACGGGACTGGTCGACCAGTTTGAGATAGGCCTCGTTCACCAGAGCCGTGGTGGCCAGGGTGCCGCCTCCACCCCGCGCCGCGAGATGACGATGGGCGATGAGACGCAATTCGTCGTACACGAGAGGCACGAGTGCGTCGAGTGCATCGCGGCGACCGCTCTGCAGAATGGCGAGGAGGTCGTCAGGCACGCCCGTGCTGGTCATGACACGCCGTCGGCGAGAGTGTGGAAGGAATGTTGCCACATTAACATGACGGCCTTCGGTACGTCCAACAAATCTGGTGTTTCAGCGTACGTCGTCCATGGCGAGCTCGACCAGCGCATCGCCGTGCGCCGGCGTACTCTTATCGCTTCACATCCCGCCGTTTTCCCGAGGGTCCCGCCATGATCAACCGTCGTGATTTCCTTGTCACCGCCGCAGGGGCCGGTGCGACGCTCAGTCTGACCCCCCGCCTGCTCGAAGCACTGGCCCAGGGGCAACTCATCCAGCGTGCCATTCCGTCCACCGGCGAGAAGCTTCCCGTCATCGGGCTCGGAAGCTCCGCCACATTCTCCTCGGTGGCGCGCACCGAAGACGTCACTGCCCTGCGCGAAGTCTTCAAGGCGATGACGGACCGCGGTGCGAGGGTGTTCGATACCGCGCCCTCCTATGGCGCCTCCGAAGAAGTGGCGGGCAAGCTCGTGAACGAGATGGGCATCGCCAACAAGATGTTCTGGGCCACCAAGGTGAACGTGGCGGGCCGTGGTGCCACCGCGGCCGATCCGGCCGCCGCCCGCGCGCAGATCGAAACTTCGCTGGCGCGGTTCAAGCAGCCGAAGATCGATCTCATGCAGGTGCACAACATGGGCGATCCGCCAACCCAATTGAAAATCGCCCGCGAATTCAAGCAGGCCGGCAAGGTGCGGTATGTGGGCATCACCACCACGTTCGACAATCAGTACGGATTGCTCGAGGAGGTGATGCGCAATGAACCGCTCGATTTCATCGGCATCGACTACGCCGCCGACAATCGTGGCGTCGAAGAGAAGATCCTTCCGCTCGCACTCGAAAAGAAGATCGCCGTGCTGGTGTATGCGCCGTTCGGACGCACGAGCCTCTTCCGTCGTGCGGGCACCACGCCGCTTCCCGAGTTCGCGAAGGAGTTCGACGCGACCACCTACGCGCAGTTCTTCCTCAAGTTCATTCTCGCGCATCCCGCCGTCACCGCGATCACGCCGGCCACCAGCCAGGCGAAGAACATGATCGACAACATCGGTGGCGGTATCGGCCGCATTCCCACGGCCGCGCAGCGTGAACAGATCATCAAGTTCGTCGACGCGCTCCCTCCCGCGCCCGGTCGCTGACCGGGCCTCGCGCCTTCCACCGGATCCTCCGGATCTTTCAGAGTCTTTCATGACGAGTGACACGGGAATTCTGGCGCGTGTGCGCGCCAGCGTTGGCGCACGCCCCGGCGAAGGGGCCGTGCTCGTATGGGCCACGGCGTACTACTTCCTGGTGCTCTGCGCGTACTACGTCATCCGCCCCATTCGTGACGACATGGGTGCGGCCAGCGGCGCCGAGAACCTCGCCTGGCTCTTCACGGGCACCATGATCGGGATGCTGCTCGTGCATCCGCTGTACACCTCACTCGTCTCGAAACTCAAACGCCGCCAGTTCATCGGCTGGACGTACCGGTTCTTCATTCTGAATCTGGTGGTGTTCTACCTGATCTTCCGCGCCGTCGATGCGTCGCAGGCGATCTGGGTGGGCCGGGTGTTCTTCATCTGGACGAGCATCTTCAACCTGTTCGTCGTCTCGGTGTTCTGGTCGTTGCTCACCGACGTGTTCCGTCCGGGGCAGGGCAAGCGGCTGTTCGGCGTGGTGGCCGTGGGAGGCACCGTCGGAGCCATGCTGGGGGCTTCCATCACCACAGGACTGGTCGGTGTGATGGGACCGCTCAATCTCATGCTGGTGTCCGCACTCATCCTCGAACTGGCCGTGCGCGCGTCGCATGTGCTCGATCGCAAGGAAACGGAGATGGCTGCCGCGGAACCGGAGGTGGCAACCGAGGCGGTGGTGGCTCCGAAGCCGAGTGCGTCGGAAGAAGTGATCGGCGGTGGTGTGCTCGATGGAATCAGGCACATCCTCTCCTCGCCCTATCTGTTGGGCGTCGCCTCACTCATTCTCTTCTACACCATCTCCAGCACGTTCCTGTACTTCCAGCAGGTGGACGTGGTGGCCCGCACCTTCGGTGACGATCGGGCGGCGCGGACGCAGGTGTTCGGCGCGATGGATATCGCCGTGAATGCCCTCACCCTGCTGGCGCAGCTCTTTGTCACCGGCCGTTTCATCAAGTGGCTCGGCGTGGGCGCCGCGCTGGCGTTCCTGCCTGCGGTCACGCTCATCGGCTTCGGCATCATGGGCTTCGCGCCTACGCTGGCGGTGCTGGTGGTGTTCCAGGTCGCGCGTCGCGCCGGCAATTTTGCGATTCAGCGCCCCGGTCGCGAGGCGTTGTTCACCGTGTTGCCACGCACCGACAAGTACAAGGCCAAGAACTTCAGCGACACGTTCGTCTATCGCCTGGGCGACCAGGTGGGCGCGTGGTCGTACACGTGGATGGCGGTGTTTGGCCTGGGCTTGTCCGGGTTGGCGTTCACCATGGTCCCGCTGTCGGCCGCGTGGCTGGCGTTGGCGGTGTGGCTGGGCAAGCAGTACGCCAGCAGGGAAGGACAGGCGGCCAGGGAGTGAAGCCGTGAAATGTGCGCTCCATTTTCCATGAAGTTCGGGAAATGGAATGTGGAATACGGCAATCTGAAACGGGTCGCCGACAACTGTTGTGCGTTTGTGACCTGACACAATCGATCGTGTGACGAAGCGCGGGCAACATGCGGAGTCCCGGAGTCCAGCCGGAACTCCTTCAACTCCCGTTGCCCGCTCATGTCATTCCTCTCCGTCCACTCGACGCTGGCAGGTGTCTGGCGCCGCGATCTGTCCCTGATCATCGCGGCGTTGCACCTGTCGGCCGCTGCGCTTCATGCGCAATCCACGACGGGCAGTGTCACCGGCACGGTCACCGATGAAACGCTGCGCCCACTGGCCGGCGCCCTCATTCGTACCCTCGATGGGAGCATGGAGGGAGTGGCAGGCCGCGATGGTCGCTATCTGATCGTGAATGCGCGCAGTGGGACGCAGCGGCTCGTGATCCGGTATCTCGGTTATCAGCCGGAGACGCTTTTGGTGGCCATCGAGGCCGGGCGCACGGTGCGGGCCGATGTGGCGCTCAAGCGTCCCTTGCAGCAACTCGACGCCATTCGCGTCGAGAGCGCCGTGGCGGGGCAGGCGGCGGCACTCAATCAACAACGCGCGGCCGACAACATCTCCTCGGTGGTGGACGCGGAACTCGTCGGGCGTCTGCCCGATCGGAATCTCGCCGAGGCGCTGGGCCGTGTACCCGGTATCGCGCTGGTCCGTGATCAGGGAGAGGGACGCTTCGTGCAGATCCGGGGCACCAATTCGTCGCTCAGTACGCTGTCGATCGATGGCATGCGTATGGCCAGTCCGTCACCATCGTCCCGCCAGACGCCGATGGACATCATTCCGTCGGACATGGTGGCCGGCATCATGGTGAGCAAGACGCTGACACCGGACATGGAAGGCGATGCGATCGGCGGGAACGTCAATCTCATCACTCCCGCGCCGCGCAGTGGGCCCGCGCAGTTGAGCGTGAATCTGGCCGGCGGACAGAACCTCATCAACAAAGGACTGCTGGGTAACGCCAGCGCCACCATCGGCGGCCGTTTTGGGCGGGGCGACAGGTTCGGTCTGCTCGTGGGCGGCAACTTCTACCAGAACGATCGTGGTTCGCAGAACTACGAGATGGGCTGGTGTGTCGAAACCACCTGCAAGGGCGTGCTGGCGGACAACGCGCTCGACGTGCCCGCCTCGCTCGCGTTGCGTGACTACTCGCAGATCCTGCGGCGCCGGCATGGGGCGAACGCGGCGTTCGACTATCAGATCAACGACCGGCATCAACTGTTCGCCAAGTACTTCTACTCCACGTTCTCCGACGACGAGCAGCGCTACGTCACCACGGCGAACTTCAGTTCGGGCACGTATTCGGCCATCCAGGGCAACACCGGTACCGTGACCAGCGGGCGCATGGACAAGGAACTCCGCCTCCGTCCAGTCGCGCAGGAGCAGCAGTCCATCCAGATCGGCGGCAAGCACTTCTTCTCGACCGGCACCAATCTCGACTACACCTGGCAGACGGCCAGGGCCGCCGAGGATCGTCCGAACACGCTTTCGATGGTGTTCCGTCAGAGCGGCATGAACTTCACGTATGATGTGGCGGATCAGAATCGCCCGCAGTATTCCGCGCTGACGGGTGCGCCGCTCGACCCGTCGAAGTTCAATTACAACACGCTGCGTCGGCAGACGCGTGATGTCAGCGAGGACGAGAACACCGGTCGCCTGAACGTCACGCACCCGTTCCGGATCGGCTCCCACAACGTGACGTTCAAAGCCGGCGCGTTGTTCCGCGACAAGGATCGCTCGTCGGTGGATTCGAGCACCCGCTTCCTCGGCACCTTCCGCACCGGGCAGGCCGCGCCGACGTTACCCGTGACGCTGGCGGCACTCGCCGGACCGTCGCGCACGCACGATTTCCTCGACAACCGTTTCGTGTTCGGGCCGCAAGCCAGCGCGCGTGCCGTCCGCGATTTTTACGAGACCTACAGGACCTCGCTGAACGTCGATACCGCGGCCTCGAAGTATGAAACCAACCAGGGCACCTTCGGCATCCAGGAAAAGGTGACGGCCGGTTATGGCATGGCCACGGTGGACATCGGACCCCTGACGCTCATTGGCGGTGCGCGTCTGGAGCGCACGGCACAGACCACCACCGGCAACACCGTTCGGCGCGCTGGGCAGGTGGTGACCATCACACCGGTCAGCACCTCCCGATCGTACGTCAACGTCTTGCCGTCACTGACCGGCAAGTATGCGGTGGACGAACAGACACTGGTGCGCGCGGCCATCACGCGGTCGCTGGTACGCCCCGACTTCAATCAGATGGCGCCCACCGTCAACATCCCCGACGGCACCAATGTGGTGGCCACGATCGGCAACCCGGAACTCAATCCCATCCAGGCGACCAACATCGACGTCATGGTGGAGCGCTATTTCCGCACCGTGGGATTCGTGTCGGTGGGGTATTTCCACAAAAGCCTGACCGACTACATCTACCAGGTGCAACGCGGCGTGACGGCCGGCGACAATCTGGGTAGCACCGTGCAGACGGTGGCGCAGCCGCAGAATAGCCAGAAGGGCACGCTCGACGGGTTCGAGATCGCCTGGCAGCAGAATTTCCCGTGGTTGCCCGGGCCGCTGAGTGGTCTGGGGCTCAATGCGAACTACACGAGGACGGTGTCCTCCACGACACTGCCCGCGCGCGCAGGTGTCAAAGCGCCGCTCCCGGGGCAGGCCGGCAACTCGGCCAACGCCGGGCTCTTCTACGAAAAGGCGCGGGTGGCGGTCCGACTGGGATACAACTTCGCCGATCGGTATCTCGAGGTCGTGGGTGACGATGCGTCCAACGACATCTACGTCGCATCACGGATGCAGCTCGATCTGAGCGGCTCGGTGCAGATCAACGCGCGGACCAAACTGTTCGTCGAGACCAACAATCTCACGAACCAGCCCCTGCGTCGCTACATCGGCAAGCCCGAACGTAGTTGGCAGCCGGGCAACGAATACTACAAGCCGTGGGGCATGGTCGGCCTCCGTATTCAGCCGTAGGCCGTTGTCGGCTGGCCATCGATAGATCCCATCTGCAAATCCCATGAACCACATCGCACGTCTTCAGCTCACGACGGCCGCGTTCGGCTGTATTCTCGGCGCCGCCTGTTCGTCGTCGTCACGCACCGCGAGCGACTCGGCGGCCACCTCGGTGGCCACCGATACCGCGCATGGTGTGACCGCGGGCGACACGGCATTGCCGCTGATCGCCGACACGCTGCAACCCGTGGTGATCACCGATACCATACCCGGCGACAGCGACGATCCGGCCATCTGGGTCGATCCCCGCAACGCCGCCGCTTCGCTGGTCCTCGGCACGGACAAGAGCGACAGCACGGGCGCCGTGTTCGTGTTCGGCCTCGACGGACACATCGATCATGCGCGCTCCGTGCGTCCGCTCAAGCGCATGAACAACGTCGACATCGAGTACGGACTCGAACGCAACGGTGCGCGGATCGACATCGCCGTGGCCACGGAGCGCAACCGGCAGCGGTTGCGCGTCTTCGCACTGCCCGGCATGCGCCCCATCGACGATGGTGGCATCGAGGTGTTCGATGGCGATGTCAACCGGGCGCCCATGGGCATCGCGCTGTACCGTCGGCCGCATGATGGCGCCATCTTCGCATTCGTCGGCGGCAAGAGTGGACCGACCGATGGGTCCTACATCTGGCAGTATCGTCTCACGGCCAATGCCGCCGGTGTCGTGACCGGTACGAAAGTGCGCGCGTTCGGCGCCTACAGTGGCCGCAAGGAGATCGAGGCCATCGCGGTGGACGACTCGCTGGGATTCGTCTACTACTCCGATGAAGGTGTTGGCGTGCGTCAGTATTTTGCCGACCCCGATTCTTCCAACCGGGAGTTGGCGCTGTTTGCCACCACCGGTGTGGCCGAGGATCATGAAGGGCTCGCCATCTATGCGACCGGTACGGGCACGGGTTACATCCTGCTCTCGGATCAGGGCGCGAATCGTCTGCAGGTGTTCTCGCGCGAAGGCACTGCGGCAAATCCCTTCGAGCACCGTCGTCTGGCGGTCATTCCCGTGCGCGCTCGTCAGACCGACGGACTGGACGTCACCGAACGCGCACTCGGGGCGCGGTTCCCACGCGGGATGCTGGTGATGATGTCCGACCGGGGCGCGTTTCACTACTACGACTGGCGGGATGTCGAAGCCGCCATCGGACGCGCCCGAAAGTAGGGACCGTGGAGGGCGGATCGTCGGGAGCACCACCGACGGGGTCCGGGAGGGTGAGCCTGTTCGCGGGGGTTCTGCGCGTACCCCCCGTAGAAGCCCCTTCCCGACCTTTTTGCATCCATCCCAGGTCCTGCAGATGTCACCGAACCGAATGATGTCCCAAGCCCGCCGCCGTCTTCCGATGGTCCTGGCGTTTCTTCTCACGGCGCCGGTCCTGGTGGCCTGCGGCTCGTCCGACCCCGCATCACCCGGAGGCGGCGGGGGACTCGGGGGCAATCAGAACGTCACGGCAGTCGCCACGCCTGCCAGTGCGACGGTCGCGCGCGGCGTTACGACGTCTACCACGGTGGTCTTTTCTGCGACCGGCGGACTCATCGTCGGCGGCTCGCTCACCATCAACCGGCAGTATGGTGGCATCAAGGTCGACCAGACGAGTACGCAGACCTCGGGTTCGACCGTCACGCGGGTTTTTGCGATCAGTGCCGACGCCACCGTGCCCGCGGGCACCCACGAAGTCCGGTTCGTGGCTCCGGTGACCGGCTTCACGGATGGATCCAGTGGCACCACGGTTGCTGTGTTCCGGCTCACGGTGACGCAGTAGATCTCGATGGACACATCGATCGCACGCGCTCTGCAGGGATGATTCTCCCCGTCAGAGTCTACTCGTCCGACGCCCCCATCGAGAGCGGTACCTCGACCGGCGCGGCCGGCACCGCCCCATACCGCCGCTCGCGTCGCGCGAAATCGGCGAACACCGCATCGAGATCTGCCGCCGAGAGATCGGGGAAGGGCACGTCCAGAAACGCCAGTTCGGCGTAGGCGCACTCCCACAGCAGAAAGTCCGACAGGCGCCGCTCGCCACCGGTGCGGATGAGCAGATCGACCGGGGGCAGAATGGTCTCGCCGGTCAGGGTCGCGGCCGGGCATGATGTCGTCATCGCCGTCACCGCGAGCGCCTTCTGCAGCGACGCGCGGCTGGAATAGTCCACGGCCACCCGCAAATGCATGCGTCGTCCTCCGGCCGTTCGCGCTTCAGCAGCCTCGATGGCCTCCACGAGTGTGGACGGGAGACGGTCGCGGCGGCCGATGATCGACAGCTGGATGCCATTGTTCACCAGCGACGCGAGATGTCGATCGAGGTGCGACGCAAACAGTGTGAACAGGAACCCGACCTCTTCACGTGGGCGCTTCCAGTTGTCGCTCGAGAATGCGTACAGCGTGAGCTGCCTGACGCCGCGACGGGCACAATGGGCCACCACCTCGCGCACCGTATGCGCCCCCCGCACATGCCCCATCCATCGCGGGCGCCTCCGGGCCGTCGCCCACCGGCCATTGCCATCCATGATCAGGGCCACGTGCGACGGCACGGCCTTCGGCGGGGTACCCGGCGGACCCATCGGTTCAACTGTCATGACCGGAGTGTCGCACGGAAGTGAGTGCGTGTCAAGCACTTTGTATTACAAAGTTAATGCGCGCCTCTCCCCCTGCCCCCTGTGGTCATCCTGCAGGTATCCCGCTGTTCATCCTGCTGGTATCGCGCCCGCAGGGCGCCCCTCACATCCCAGGCTCGCTCTCCAGTCCGGCTAGTTGGTACACATCCCGCGGCACACACTCCCCGAACTCCAAGCCGGCCGGATGTTCCCCCATCGCTGCCGGCCCCGAGAAGCCCGAAGCCCCGATCGACCAGCGGACTCCCCTCCCTCACCCCAGCAACGTCGGATTGAGTCGCCAGGCCGCCAGCGCGAGCGCCGTCGCGAACGTCACCCACGCCGCATAGGGCACCAGCAGAAAGGCCGCCGGCGGATGCACCCGATGAAACGCGCGCAGCGTCAGAACCACCAGCGCAAGCAGCGTCACGATCGTCAGAACAGCCAGACCGCCCAGATGCCACGCGAAGAAGGTCCAGCTCCAGAACGCGTTCACCACCAATTGCACCGCAAACAGTCGCAGCGCCGGAATCGCGTGCGCCGATTCCTCGCGATGACGCCAGACCAGCCAGGCTGCCACCGCCATCAAGGCGTACAGCACCGTCCATACCGGTCCGAACAGCGAGGCCGGCGGTGCCCAGCCCGGAAGGGTCAGACCGGCGTAAAATGCCGGAGCGTCTGACGTCGCCAGCGCGCCGATGCCCGCGGCGGAAAAGCAGGCGACCAGGGAAATCGCCAGCGATACCAGACTCTGTGCGCGCTCCCGGGCCCGCTCCCGCGCACGCTGCCGGCGCCGATCGTCGTGTGTATTGACCGGAAGCAGAATCTCATACGGCGTGTCCATCGGATCCCCCGTATTCATGACATCAGGCCAGGGCCTGAATGAAGCGGTATGAAGCTGTTGCGTAAAAGGACCAGCATCGGCACTCATACACCGCGACGGCTTCATCGTCTTTCCAATGGTGCGGGACAGATCACGATGTGTCATTTGTCACAGAACTGGATCCCCGACGGATCTCCTATCGGCTCGCCGGTCGGATCTCCGCGTCACCCGTCGTGCGTCGCAGTGTCACCACGGTCACCTCCGGCAACGCGCCGATGCGTAGCGGCAATCCCCAGTAGTTCGTGCCCGGATTGATGTAGAGCAGGGAATGCCCGGCGCGATGATGCCCCATCGCGTGCGCCAGAAACGGAGAGGCCAGACTCCAGTTCAGTCGCGGGATGGACAGCTGTCCGTAGTGTGTGTGGCCACTCAGTGTGAGCGCGACTCCCCGTTTCCCGAGTGCAGGCCACAATGCCGGATTGTGTGCCAGCGCCACCGTGAAGGCGTCCGCAGGGACATGCGCCAGCGTGCGGGCGATATCGGGAGCCGCTGCGGCTGCTCCGCCACGATCCCATCCAAGGCCCGCCGGATCGCCTGTGCCCGCCAGCCAGAAGCGCCCCGTGCCACGCTGCAATTCCAGCGCATCGTTCACGAGTACCGTCACCCCCATCGCTTCGAGGCCAGCACGCACACTCCGCCAGCCCGCGTACACATCGTGATTCCCGGCGATCGCATACACACCGAGCGGGGCATGCAGTGCGCCGAACGCGGCCGCGAAGTGCTGCACGTCCGGTGCATGATCGTCCACCTGATCTCCGGTGATGGCGATCAGCTCGGGACGAGCGGCGTCCACGGCCTGCACCACCCGCGTGAGGAATCGTTTCGACGTGTGCGGCCCCACATGCAGGTCGGAGATCTGCACGATTCTCAATCCATCGAGCTCAGCCGGAAGATCCGGATGTGCGGCCACCAGTTCCTTCACCACCAGCCACCGCGAGCCCACGTATCCGACGCAGGCCACCACGATCAGCACCACGCTCACCGCGAGCATCATCCAACGTCCCGACACACCCGCCGCACCGAACGGCAGTCCCACGATGACACCGATGAGCGCGGACAGGCCGAGCAACGGCAGAGCGAGCTGCAGGTACCAGAAGGGGCGCAGGATCCACACGCGCTCGAACGCGGACGGATAGTGCAGGCCGCCAAAACCGCGCAGAACCACCAGCAGTGGAGCCGCCCCGATGAGCGCAAAACCCATCAGGGTCAGCCAGCCGCCCGGAAGGCGCGGCGCGAGAGGCAGACCGATCAGCAGCCACCAGGTGAGCATCCACAATCCGAAGCCCCGACTCACGCGCGAGATCGATAGACCGGAGGGGCCGGAGGCGGAAGAAGAAGCGGTATCGGAGGCCGCGGTGGCGCTGCTGGTCATGTTCATGGGATCTGGAGTGCGTGCTGCATACACCAGATCGCCGGATTCGGATGGGTCCCCTTCGCCGGTGCAGTCAGTTACTTGTCATAACGTACAACAGGGGTCCCCTCTCCTGCGTACCACGTGGGCACACTTTCGTGCGCGCTGCGTACCGTCGTCGTTCTGTCTGCGTTTTCCGTCGGCAGTCATGTCGACGGACGTCTCATTCGCGCTCCTGGCGCCTTCACACATTTTTCACACATTCCCGATGCACGTATTCCCGGCCCGTCTGCCGCGCTGGGCAGTGGGATTGTCCGCTGGCCTCACGCTGGCCTGCTCGAAAAAGGACGCACCGCCGCCGCCGCCGCCCGCCGAGGTGACGTATGTGGTGACGCAGCCGGCCACGGTCGAAGAGCATCTGCAATTCGTCGGACAGGTCGAGGCATACCGCACCGTCCAGGTCCGTGCGCAGGCGTCGGGGGTCATCATCGCCCGTCCCTTCACCGAAGGTGCCCAGGTGCGCGCGGGTGACGTGCTCTATCGCATCGATCCGACCACCGCAGACGCCGATGCCCGGAGCGCGCGTGCACGGCTGGCAGAAGCCGAGGCGCGACTCGCCAACAGTGAGCTGGTGGTGGGACGTCTGCGTCCACTGCTCGTGGGCAATGCCATCGCGAAACAGGACGTGGACAACGCGGAGTCCCAGTTGTTGCAGGCGAGAGCCGCCGTGGACCAGGCGAAGGGCGCGGTCGATGCGGCGGAGAAGCGACTCACGGAAACCGTCGTGCGTGCGGAGATCGCCGGACGGGTGGGACGGACGCTCATGGAGGTCGGCGCTCGGGTCTCCGGCCCGGCGGATCTGCTCACCACCATCGATGTCGCCGATCCCGTGTATGTGAGCTTCCGTCCCTCGGCGGAACAGCAGTACCGTTGGACCCGTACCGGCGCGCGAAAGGAGCTGGCCGCCGGTGGCCGCGCGCGGGTCGCGTTGTCCATGCCGGACGGGAGCGAATATCCCCGACTTGGCCACATAGACTTTGTCGATCCGGTGGTCGATCCCCGCACCGGGACGCAGGAATACCGGGCGCAATTCACCAATGCCGATCGTCTGCTGGTTCCCGGCCAGTTCGTGCAGGTGCGCGTTCGTGGGCTGCATCGTGACAGCGCCATTGTCGTTCCGCAGCGCGCGGTGTTACAGCAGATGGGGCAGGAAGTGGTGTATGTCGTCGGCGACAGCGACAAGGTGGCCGTGCGTGTGGTGAAAGCCTCCGGATGGTCGGGCACCGACTGGCTGATCGAGACCGGTCTCGCCGCCGGGGAGAAGGTGGTGGTGGACGGCGTACAGAAGATCGGCGCCGGAGCCACGGTACGCGCGCGACTGCTGACGGACAGCGCCGCCGCCACCGCGACTCCCAACAGTGCCGCAAGCGGCGAGGGAGCGCGCCGGTGAGTGATCATCAGCTGCACGACGGATCACACGACGGCTCCCACCACATCCCCGACAGCGAAATCGCGAACAAGCTTGCCGCCGAAGTCTCCGGTGAGAGCGAATATCTGTTCGTACGTCGTCCGGTGTTGGCGGCGGTGATCTCCATGGTCATCACGCTGCTGGGTCTCTTTGCCGTGCAGTCGCTGCCGGTCAGCCGATACCCGCAGATCACGCCGCCCGCCGTACAGGTGAGTGCGTTCTATCCCGGCGCCAGCGCCGCCGACGTGGCCACGGCCGTGGCCGCACCCATCGAACAGCAGCTCTCGAGTCTCGATGGGCTGTTGTACTACAAGTCGTCGAACACCAGCGACGGCACGATGAGTCTGTCGATCTATTTCGACATCCGGCGCAATCAGGATCTCGCGGCCGTGGACGTGCAGAACGCGGTGAACGTGGCGCTGCCGCAGCTGCCCGCCGCGGTGCGTCAGACGGGCGTCACCATCACCAAGGCCAATTCGGATATTCTGGCGCTGGTGGCCATCACGTCGGACGATCCGCGGTACGATGCCTCGTATCTGAGCAATTACGCCAAGATCTACGTCGAGAACGAAATCAAACGCATCCCGGGAGTCGGTGATTCCCGGGTGTTCGGCAATCTCGATTTTGCGATGCTCATCAGCATGAACCCCGAGCGGATGGCGCAGCTCGGAATCACGGTCGACGATGTGCAGCAGGCCGTGGCGGCACAGAACGCCACCAAGCCCGGTGGACGGCTGGGCCGTGAACCGTCGCCCACCGGTACACAACTCACCATTCCGGTGGTCACGACCGGCCGTCTCACGCAGCCCGCCGAATTCGGCGAGATCATCGTGCGTGCGCGGGCCGATGGATCGCTCGTGCGCGTCCGGGATATCGCCACCGTCACGATGGGATCGCGCGGGTACGACGCCCGCGCGCGCGTGAACGGCAAACCCACCGCCAATCTGCTGGTCTTCGGGCGACCGGGCGCGAACAACCTCGAAGTGAAGAAGGCCATCGTCAAGCGCATGCAGGAGCTGGCGCCGTCGTTCCCCGAGGCCGTGCGCTACGAAATTCCGTTCGACACCACGCCCTTCATCACCGAATCCATCAAGGAAGTGGTGAAGACGCTCTTCGAAGCGATGGTGCTGGTCACGCTGGTCGTGTTCCTGTTCCTCAAGAGCTGGCGGGCGACACTCATCCCCGTGCTGGCCGTGCCGGTGTCCATCATCGGGACCTTCCTCGGTCTCCAGGCACTCGGCTTCACGATCAACACGCTCACCCTGTTCGGTCTCGTGCTGGCCATCGGCATCGTCGTGGACGACGCCATCGTGGTCATCGAGAACGTCGAACGCATCATGGAGCAGGACAAGGTGTCGCCGCGTGTGGCCACCAATCGGGCCATGAAGCAGGTGGGCGGTGCACTGGTGGCCATCGTGCTCGTGCTGTGCGCCGTGTTCATCCCCGTGGCATTCGTGGGAGGCATCACCGGCGCGATGTACAAACAGTTCGCGGCCACCATCGTCATCTCGGTGGTGTTGTCGGGCATCGTGGCACTCACGCTCACACCGGCGCTGTGTGCGACGCTGCTCGTGCACAAGACCTACGAGGAAGAAGGAAAGTTCTTCCAGGCCTTCGATCGCTGGTTCGGCCGTCTCACGCACCGCTATGTACGCGGCGCGCGAGGGGTCGTCGATCGCCCGCGCACCTGGGTGGCCGGCTTCGCCGTGATCCTCGTGCTCATCGGGGTGCTCTTCAAGGCGGTGCCCGGGGGGTTCCTGCCCAACGAGGACAAGGGATACTTCGCCGTCTCCATCCAGTTGCCGGATGCCGCATCCCTGCAGCGCACCAGCGACGTGGTGACCGAAGTGAACCGCATCGTGCGGGAGGAGCCCATGGTGCGCGGCACGGTGGCGCTGGAAGGCTTTGCGCTGCTCACGGGCTCCAATCTCACGAACGTGGCCACCATGTTCGTCACGCTCAAGCCGTGGGATGAACGCACGGCGGGTGATCAGTCGCTCGAAGCCATTCTGGGGCGTGTCAACAAACGACTCGGCGGACTCAAGGAAGCCGTGGCGTTCGGTTTCAATCTGCCCGAGATCCCCGGACTCGGCATCACCTCCGGCCTCGAGCTCAATCTGCAGCAACGTTCTGGTGACGATGTGCAGGCGTTCGCGCGCGAAGTGCAGAGCTTTGTGAACGAAGGCAAAAAAATCCCTTCGTTGCAGAACGTGGCCACCAACTTCCGTGCGGAGGTGCCGCAGCTGTTCGTCACGGTGGACGAGGCGGCGGCGCAGGCACGCGGCGTCAACACCTCGCAGATCTTCTCCACGCTGCAGGCGATGTTGTCCAATCTCTACATCAACGATTTCAACATCTACGGGCGACCGTATCGTGTGCAGGCCGAAGCCCAGTCGCAGTACCGGCAGACGCCTGACGACATCGGACGGTTCTTCGTACGCAGCAACACCGGCGCCATGGTACCACTGTCCGCCGTGACGCAGACCGATATGCGTGGGGCGCCAAGTCTGCTCACGCGCTTCAACGGGTTCCCGTCGGCGCTGGTGACGGCGGCGGCCACCCTGGGATCGAGTTCGGGCGAAGGTCTCGACGCCGTGGAGAAGCTGGTGGCCGACAAGTACGCCGCACAGGGTATCGGCTATGCGTACAGTGGTCAGTCCTATCAGGAGCGCGCCGCGGCTGGCAGCAACAGTCTCGTGCTCATCCTGGGCTTCGTGCTGGTCTTTCTCGTACTGGCTGCACAATACGAAAGCTGGTCCATCCCGTTCGCCGTGCTGCTGGGCATTCCGTTCGGTATCGCTGGTGCGCTGTTCGGGGTGTGGCTGCGCGGATCGCCGAGCGACGTGTATCTCCAAGTCGGACTCTTCACCGTGGTGGGACTGGCCGCCAAGAACGCCATTCTCATCGTGGAATTCGCCACGTCGCTCAGAGCGCAGGGCCTGAGCATCCGGGAAGCGGCCATCGAGGCCGCGCGCGAGCGGTTCCGCCCCATTCTCATGACCTCGTTCGCATTCATTCTCGGTGTGTTGCCGCTGGTCGTGGCTAGTGGCGCCGGCGCGGGCAGCCGACGTTCGCTGGGTACCGGTGTCTTCGCCGGCATGCTCATCGCCACCACCGTCGGGGTGTTTTTCATCCCGTTGTTCTTTGCGCTCATCCGGCAGCTCACCGAGCGGACGTCCGCGAAGAAGGCGGGAGGTGCGTCATGAATCGGCGGGCCATTCGGCGAACCATGTTGCCGGTTGCCGGCATACTCATCGCGGCACTGCCAGGCTGCGCGGTGGGACCCTCCACCCGTGTGGACCCCGTGGTGCCGGCCGTGTCCGTGCGTGCCTCATCGGGAACGTCCGCCGAGACGCGGGGATTCCTCGATTCTCTGCGAACGGCGCGTTCACGGGAGGCCGGCGACAGCACGGCCCGCATCACGTCGAATATCACCTCGCAGTTGCCGGCGCAGTCGCTCGGCATCGAACGATCGGCCACGGAGATGCCGTCCTGGACCGAGATCCTGCGTGACTCCGTACTCGAGTCGCTCATCCGTCTGGCGGTGAACAACAATCGCAACCTGCGGGTCGCGCAGCAGCGTATCAACGAGTTTCGCGCTCTGCATGGTGTCGCGGCATCGCGGTTCTTCCCGCAGATCAATGCGGGCAGCACGGTGGCCAGCAACAAGATCGCGCTGGCCGCATCGGCGCCCATCGAGTTCGATGCCGCGCGGGTGACTACCGATCTGGCGTGGGAGCTGGACTTCTGGGGACGGACACGGCGTGCCACGCAGGCTGCCGGATTCGATCTGGCCGGACGCGAAGACGACGTGCGAGCCGTGACGTTGTCGCTGGTGAGCGACGTGGTCTCCGCCTATCTGCAGTTGCGCGAGGCCGATGCCATCATCGCCATCGCCGAGCAGACGCTCGTCTCACGCGAAGCCACATTGCAACTCGCGCGGCGGCGGTTCGAACAGGGACTGATCTCCGAACTCGACGTGCGGCAGTTCGAAGCCACGGTGGCCGATCCCGCGGCCCGTGTGGCCGACTATGCGCGGCAGCGTACCGAATGGGAGAATGCGTTGTCGCTGCTGCTGGGTACATCGCCGCAGAGTATACCGCGCGGCCGTCTGTTGAGTGATATCGTCAGGACCGTGGACGTACCGGACACCATTCCCGGCGACCTGTTGGCGCGCCGCCCCGACGTACTGCGCGCGCAGCACGATTTCCAGGCGGCCACGGCGCGTGTGGGTGTTGCCCAGGCTGCGCGGCTCCCCGCCATCACGGTGGCCGGTCAGTATGGTGCGCAGCGACCCAGCTATGGTCAGCTATTCGACGGTCGCGGAGAGATCTACACGCTGCAGGCGGGCGTTTCGATCCCATTGTTCACCGGCGGGCGGTTGAGCAACGAACAGAAGGCCGCCCGTGCGCGCGCCGAGCAGTCGCGCAATGTGTACGAGCAGGTGGTGCTGGTGGCATTGCGTGAAGCCAGCGATGCCGCGACCGGCGTGAAGCTGCGTCGCGACCAACTGGCCGCGCAGCAGACCCAGGAACGCGCGCTGCAGGCCGCGTATGCGATTGCCGAGCGTCGGTATGCGAGCGGCATTTCGAGTTATCTCGAAGTGCTGGACGCGCAGCGCGGCCTGTTCACGGCGCAGCTCACCCGCGTGCAGGTGGAGCGACAGTACCTCGCGGCGACGGTGCAGCTGTTCCGGGCGTTGGGGGGAGGGTGGGAGTGAGGGGGTACTTCTCCGGGGGCGGCGACGACATGTGTTGCCGCTACCTCACCCCTGCGGCTCCACCACCGGCGGCACCCCTCCGCCCGACCGCTGCCCGACCTGCTCCCGCGTCCCCTTGATCAGCGCGTCCAGCATCGTTGCGCCCGAGCGGAATTCCGCGATCCACAGATTCGTTTCTTCAGCCTGCAGCGTGTTCAGGTCATCCTCGAGCGCCACGGCGAGTTCGAAAAGCTGACGCATGGTCTCCGCGCTCACCGCGCCCTGATCCGCGATCAACTGTCGTCGCCAGGCATTCCGGAAACGCTGTGTCGAGGCCTCCATCGCCGTCACGGTCGTGATGTAGCGCATCCAGCCGGACGACCATCCGAACGCCTGATCGGCAAAGCGCACGAGCCCCGCCACCACCAGACAGCAGATGCCGATCTGCGTGATGAGCAACTTCTCCTCGGCCGTATTGCGCAGCGTGGCCACGAGCGGCAGCAGGGAGCCGACGATGAGCATGACGTACACCACGCCACGCGCCACCCGTGAGATGCGGCGCTTGGACCGGATGCTCTCCCAGTACCAGGAGGTCTTCCGTTCCGCGACGCCACTGATGTGTCGCCAGGTCTGATCGAGAATCTCGTCGACACCACGGCCCTTGAGCTGATCCCACGACAAGGGCTGCTGAAAGGAGAGGTCTGCCTTGCTCATCCGCGCTCCGGAAGAGGTAAGACCGGGACGGGTGCGTGCGGTTCGTTCAATTCCCCTCCATCCAGCACCTGGCGGATTCGCGCGCGCAGCACACGGGGTGAATAGGGCTTCTGCAGAAATGCCGTGCTCTCCCGCTCGATGCCACGCCGCTCGAGACTCTCGCCGGCATAACCGCTCGTGTACAGCACGCGCAGTTCGGGATGCCGGAGCTTCAGCACTTCGGCGCAAGTCGGTCCATCGATGCCTGGGAGAACCACATCGGTGATCAGCAGATCGATCCGGGCGGTGTAGCCCTTCGCGATACGCAGCGCCGACTCCCCGTCGCGCGCCTCCAGGAGGTGATAGCCCGCCTCGCGCAAAGCGCGGAAGGCCAGTCGCCGCACGTTGTCATCGTCCTCGACGAGCAGCAGCGTCTCCGAACCTCCGGCGTCGTTGCACGTCGGAGCGACGGGAGGCACGGTGAGAGGGTCGTTCACGATCGGAAAACAGAGCGTGACGGTCGTGCCGTGCCCCGGCTCGCTCTCGACCTCGATGTGACCGCCGCTCTGACGCACGATGCCGTGAACGACGGCCATGCCGAGACCGGTCCCTTTGCCCATCGGCTTCGTGGTGAAGAATGGTTCGAAGACCCGTGCCTTCACCTCCGCCGACATGCCCGTGCCGTTGTCCGACACCGAGATCGCCACAAAACGTCCCGGCTGTGCGCCCTCGTGCAACCGGGCGTACTTCTCGTCACGGATCACGGTGAACGTGCGGATGGAGATCTTGCCACCGGCCGGCATCGCATCACGCGCATTGACGACCAGATTCATGAGCGCCTGTGTCACCTGACCGGGATCGGCTCGCACATGGCCGAGCGTCGGGGCCAACGTCGTCTCGATCGCGATGTCCTCGGTGACGAGCATGCGCAGCATGTGCTCCGCATCCGAGATGACATGGTTGATGTCCAGCACCACGGGGTGGTACATCTGCTGCCGGCTGAAGGCGAGCAGTTGCCGGGTCATGTCCGTCGCGCGATTCGCGGCATCGCGCACCTCGGTCAGGCTCTCGAGATCGTCACCCGTGCGCGGGGTGTCGAGCAACATCTCCGTATGCCCGATGATCACCGTCAGCAGATTGTTGAAGTCGTGCGCGATGCCGGCGGCCAGGCGTCCCATCGACTCCATCTTCATCGCCTGACGCAACTGCTCGGCGAGTTGCCGCTGTTCGGTGACATCCACCCCCGATGCCACGAGTTCCCGGATCGTACCAGCCTGGTCGCGTGTGGGACCGAACATGGCATCGATGGTGATCAACCCATCGCCCACCCGGGCACGGAAATCGGCGCGGACCGTCTCACCCCGTGCCGCGCGGTGTATGGCGTCCCGGACCTGCGCCTGGGTGTCGGGGGAATGGGACCACCAGTACGTATCGGCGAACGCTCGCCCCAGCACGTCGGTGCGCGAGAGCCCCGACGTGTTCAGAAACGCCTGGTTGGTGTCGAGGACGGTGCCCTCCACCGACAGCAGCCCGACGTACTCGTACATCGAGTCGAGGATGCGCTGCAGTCGATCCTGGTCCTCCACCGAGTGCTCCACAGATCCCGTCCGTTGGTCAGCCGTTACGGAACAAGCACCACCGCCGCTTCGGCGGTCTGCGTGAGATAGGTCATCGTCTCCTGGAAATAGAGCGTGACCGTTTCCGCCGAATGGGTGAGGTAACCGATCGAGATGTCCTGACCGAGCCACAGATCGAAATCGCCGCCACGGGTGGTGAGCACTACGCCGCCCGTGATCGCCGGACTCCAGATGACTTCCTGGTCGACGAGATCCTGGACGTGTTTCAGGATCGGATACCCGTCGTCGCTGCTGCCCATGGTGCTGGTATAGGCGTCGGCGCCGAGCAGCAGGGCATACGGGCCATTCACACCGGCGAGCCGCAACTTGTTGACCGCTTCGGCGATCGCGTCGGGATACGCACGCACATCGCTCGGCAGTTGCACCGGCGCGTGGTTCGTCACCTGCCGGATGCCTTCGATGCCGGCAGCGGCATACCCCTCGAAGACCGCGTGATCCTCGGCGTAGGCGATGGTTCTTGCCGCGTCTTTCAGCGGTTGCCAGTCTGAGTTCTGCGATCCGCGTTCGACGTCGTCGATGGCCTGACGTGACAATTCGAACGGAACCCGCAGTTCGATGAGCGGACTGACTTCGCGTTGCGCCACGTGCAGACCATCACGCAGTGCCGGAACCTGTTTGATGTGGCCCGTACCGACGGCGGAAAGATCGAATCCGCCGGGACCCTGCACATCGACCACGCGGCGCGCGGCCAGATAGCGCTTGAGAGTGCGGGTCGCCTCTTCCTCGATTTCGGTCCAGGCCGCGCTCGAGATGGGCGCCAGTTCACGGTGCAGGTTGTTCATGTCAGACCTCGTCTTTCAGGGAGCCGATGGCCAGGGAGCCGTCACCCGAAGCTGATTCGCCGAGGGCGGTGGGCGGAATGGGCGTGCGTGTATCCGATTGGGAAGAAGGCACTGCTGAAGGCGCTGGCGCCGTCGGCGCCGCCTCGAGAAATGTTGCCGAAGGAACGAAGAACAGGCCTCCAGTCGCGGCCCGGCTGAAATCGAGCAGGCGATCGTAGTTCCCTGGCGGATTGCCGATGAACATGTTCTGCAGCATGCGCTCGATACGTTGCGGCGATCGGGCGTACCCGATGAAGTAGGTGCCGTATTCGCCGCGTCCCACTTGTCCGAAAGGCATGTTGTCGCGGAGGATGTCGAGGTCGTTGCCCTTGTCGTCGGTGATCGACGTGAGCACGTTGTGCGCAAAGGTGGGTTTGGCCGCCTCGGCCAGCTCGATATCGGAGAGCTTCTCCCGTCCGATGATGCCCTCCTGTTGGGCAACGGGCACCGCGTTCCAGCCGTTCAGGTCGTGCAGGTATTTCTGGACGACGACATAACTTCCGCCGGTGAATGCGGGATCCTCGTCTCCGATGATCGTGGCCGCCACGGCCGCCGGACCGGTCGGATTTTCGGTTCCGTCCACGAAGCCCAGCAGATCACGATTGTCGAAATACTTGAAGCCGTGCGTCTCGTCGTCGATGGAGATGGCCGCGCCGAGTCGTGTGACGATGCGGGCGGCGAGCTCGAAGCAGAGATCCATGCGGGCGGCCCGGATATGGAACAACAGGTCGCCCGGCGTCGCCGGTGCGCGATGGCGTCCGTCGATTTCGCGGAAAGGATGCAGCTCGAGCGGACGCGGTGCGCCGAACAGCCGGTCCCAGGCGTCGGAGCCGATACCAAGAATGCAGGACAGGTCGCCGTCGCCATCGCGGAAGCCGACACCCCGCACCAGCGCCGCCAGATCGCCGCACAGGGCGCGTACGGCGTCGGGGCCGGCCGCATCGTCGGTGAGGCTCGCCACCAGAAAGATCGCCGCGCGCGAGAGCCTGTTGGTGACCGGCTGACGTTCGGCGATGCTCATGGATCGTTCTCTGCGGATCTCATGTCCGGTGAGTTGCGGTTGATGTTCGGTGCCCGGTCATGGAAGATGATACGGTTGCCTGGCAGTCACAGTCAAAAAATCACTTTTCGGGGTTTCCCGCCATGCACCTCGTCGAACTGCAGGTCCTGAAGGGTGTCATGCCTTCCAGCGTGGCCATCACTGCCGACGTCCTCGCGACCGCCAATCGCTTGCGCGAGGCTGGTGGACGTCCGCCGGTGTTCGCCGTGCGGGTCCGGGGATCGGCCGCGGGTGATGTGCGTGGGCTGGTGCACGGTGTCATGCCACTGCCGCGTGGGCTCACCGGCAGGGATGCCGATCTCGTCATCGTGTCCAGTCTGGTGACGGTCGCCGAGGAGGCGGTCATGACACGCCTTGCGCAACGTGATGCGTTGCAGTTGCAGCGGGACCTCGCACGGGCGGCCGGTCGTGGCGCGCATGTCGCCGCGTCGTGTTCCGCGGTCTTTCATGTGGCACGCGCGGGACTGCTCGATGGACGACGCGCCACGACCACCTGGTGGCTGGCGCCGATGTTCCGGCGGATGTTTCCGCAGGTCACACTCGATGCCGACGAGATGATCGTGACGGATGGACGGATCACCACGGCGGGGGCGGCCATGGCGCATCTCGATCTCATGCTGGCCATCGTGGAACGATACGGGGGACCGGAGATCGCGATGCGCTGTGCCCGTTTTCTGTTGCTCGACGGGCGTCGCAGTCAGTCCCGCTACATGGCGCTCGGATTTCTCGCCGCGCAGGATGCACAGGTGGCGCGCGCGGGAAAGTGGGCGCGGGCCGAGCTGGCCAATGGTCCGACCGTGGATGCGCTGGCCGCCGCGGCGGGACTCAGTCCCCGCACGTTTGCCAGGCGCGTCGTGCGGGCCACCGGGCTTTCACCCGTGCAGTTCCTGCAACGCATGCGGGTGGAACGGGCCGTCGAGTTGCTCGAGACCACCACACTTTCGGTCGAGGAGATCGCCCGGCAGGTGGGGTACGCGGAACCCACCACACTGCGCCGGCTCCTGCGTCGGGAAGCCGGCCGTCGCCCACGCGAGCTTCGGCCGGCCTGATCACACCGGGATGGAGAGCGAGGGTTGGAGTGGCGCTCAGAGCCGCATCACGCGCAGGTACGCACCCCACGGTCCCACCGCCTCGCGATATTGCGTCGCCATCACACGCGCGATCTGTGCGAGATGCGACAGATCGTGTGCCGTCCACGTGGCCAGCAGCTGGGCCAGCGTGACCGTGCCGAACTCGGGATGTTCGCCCGTCCGGCGGAGTTCCGCCTCGCCCAGCTGCCAGCTCTCGAGTTGTGCGAGACACACCGCCCGCGCCTGCGCGAACTGGATCAGCAGATCGGACAGCGGGATATGCCGCATCTCCCGCACCTGGGCATCCGGATCGATACGCGGGAACACGCGGGGCTGCGCCTGTGATGGTGTATGTGGTCCGTCCGCGAGCATGATGCGGGCGCGGATGATCCAGTTGGTGCGATCGGCACAGAGCAGATGGGCCACGACCATCGTCGGACTCCACGTGTCCGGCGCTTCGGTCGCATCCGTCCAGCACGGAGGCAGTGTCCCCAGCAGACTGCGCAGCGTGCGAGGGGTCTGCGACAGCAACGCGACCGCCTCCGGAAGTCGGAAATCCATGGCGAAACGGAACAGAGGGTGAATCGGCCCGCCCGATGCGGACACCGGACGATGCGCGATCACCCTCTCCAGTGACCAGTGTCTGATTCGACAACTATCGGGGATTTTCCGTCACACCCCGATTCAGCGCCGGAATGGGATCAGGGCGTGAGCGTCGCCTCGCGGCTGGCCACGCCGCCGCGAGTGCTGCTCACCTTGGCATTCATCGGGATGGCCTGCCCCTGCGGCACGCGCACCCGCACGGTGAGCACCCTGGTCTCGTAGCCGCCCATCCAGAACTCCTGCGGGCGGGCACCGATCACGGTCACGCCGGTGCCCTCCAGGGTGAGCATGTCGGGCTTCACCATGTGCACGCGCTTGGCCTGTTCCAGGGCCGTGGGAATGCGTCCGGTGTTGCGCACGGTCACCTTCACTTCGTGCGTCGCGGAGTCTTTCGGTGTGCCACGCACGCGCGCGGCCTGCACGTCGGTGATCTCCACCTTCGGCAGATCCATGGCCATCGTCAGGTTGAACATCGCCTGATTGCGTGCCCAGCGTTCCAGGTCCTCCGCGGGCGGATTCTGCGCCCAGAACTTGGGGTCGATGCCGCCCACTTCCACTTCGCCGAGGTCCGGGTGCAACACCTTGGTCCACATCTGGTAGCCGCGTCCGCCGAAGCGTTCGTCGTTGTAGCGCAGCACCTCGTACTGGTCGATGCGACCGTCGTTGTTGTAGTCCTTCTCGCGCCCGCCATTCCAGAGCTCATCACCGTACCACACCTGTCCCATCTGGAAGTAGCCGAAATCCGGACCGTGACCGAACAGCGGCTCGGGGCGCTCCTGACCCTTGGGTTGACCGCGGGTGCCATACGTCCAGTACACGTCGCCGGCCAGGCCGTAGTTGGTGAACGAGTTGCCCACCGAGTCGTAGTGCTGCACGAGCTTGAGATCGGCGGGGAACATGCACTCGCTCGCCAGGCAGGTGCTGGGACCCCGCAGGTGCATCGGGACCGAGGTGTCCATCGAGTTCGTGACACTGATGTTCGGATGCGTCATCTGCCAGAGAAACACGGCGCGGGTTTCCGGTTCCGACAGCGGATACTCACCGGCTCCGAATTGCGTGTGCCCCCGCCCCGTGGACTCGGCCATGGGGCGCCAGTTGTAGGGATAGTTGCGGTGGAGATCGAGGCCACCGACGCCGTCCTCGTTGTATCGACCGTCCCGGTCGTTGTCGATGCCTTCCGGATACAGGAGATAGTCGCCGCGACCCGCACCCACGGCCCGCATCAGACGCCCCTTGGGATCCAGCGTGTCGACCACATGCGTCCCCTTGCCGGCCCCCACGAACTTGCGCATCTGGCGGATGAAGCCATCACCATCGAGATCATCACCCGGATCCTCGTCCAGCAGTCCGTCGCCATCGTTGTCGGTGGGGCGCACCGATGACCGGTTGGCCTGCGCGGTGAGTTTGTACATGTCCGCGCCATCGGGATTGTTGTTGGGGCGCAGATACAAGGTCTTCTCGTCGAGCAGCCGCGTGATCGCCGCGTCCTTGCCGTAGTTCTCGAGGACATGCCAGGTGAGCCACAACACGCTCTCACTCGAAGTGATCTCACCGGAATGCCGCCCGCCTTCGAAAAAGGCCGCGGGCTTGGTGGTGTGTGCGCCCGTCTTCCTGTTGGTCACGATGAGTTGCCAGATGGGCTGACCGCCGAACGACGTGCCCACCTGCACCTTCTCCACGAGATCGGGCTTCTCCTTCGCCCACCGCTCCATCCAGTAGTTCAGTTCTGCCGTGGTGTGATAGTGCTCGAAGTCCATCACGCCGACCTGTTTGGGGCGCATCTGCGGATAGTTCACGAGTGGAAACGTGGACGGTCCATCACGCAGGCCGGGAATGGTGAGCACCTTGCGGACGGTGTCACGAGGAGGCTGGTTCCCTCCCGGCTGTGCCGGAAGAGGAGTGGCCACGATGGCGGTCAACGCCAGGGCCGAACGAATCCACGCGGGGCGGGAGGCGCGCATCGGAAATCGGGGTGGAGGGAGAAACGGATATGCCTCGCTTAAAGAGAAAACGCGCGTCGCACGTCCGCCAGCACGGCATCGGTTTCCCGGCGGGCCACGGCCGTTCCCGCGGCGATCACGTCGTCCACGAGATCGGGGCGGGCCGCCAGCGCCATGCGTCGTTCACGAATGGGTTCGAGCAGATCGTTCAGCACATCGATCAGACGACGCTTGAGGGGCACGTCACCCAGACCGCCGCGCGTGTAGTGCCGTTTGAGCTCCGCCACGTCCTCCGGGGCCGGGTCGAACGCGTCGAGATAGGCAAACACCACATTGTCTTCGACTTTCCCCGGATCCGAGACCCGCACATGTCCCGGATCGGTATACATCGCCATCACCAGCTCGCGCACCTCGGCCGATGTGGCCGACAGCGAGATCGCGTTGCCCAGCGACTTGCTGGCCTTGCGTCCATCGATGCCCGGCAGACGAGGAGTGGACGACAGCAGCGCCCGGCACTCCGGCAGCACCTCCTCGCCTACCGTACGATTCACCCGGCGCACGATCTCGTTGGACAATTCGATCATCGGCAACTGATCCTCTCCGACAGGCACCACGGTCGCGCGGAAGCCGGTGATGTCCGCGGCCTGCGACACGGGATAACACAGAAATCCGGCCGGAATGTCGCGCGCGAATCCACGCATCTCGATCTCCGCGCGCACCGTGGGATTGCGTTCGAGACGCGCGACGGTGACGAGGTTGAGATACAGCACCGTGAGCTCCGCGAGCGCCGGCAATCGCGATTGCAGCGCGATGGTGGTGCGCTCGGGATCGAGTCCAACGGCGAGATAGTCACTCATCACTTCGCGCACATGGGCCGCCACATGCGCCGGACGCCCCGCGTTGTCGGTGAGCGCCTGCAGATCGGCCACCACGATGGTCTGTGCGCAATGGCCCTGCAGCGCGAGACGGGACTGCAGAGAGCCCGCATAGTGCCCGAGATGCAGACGGCCCGTGGGCCGGTCCCCGGTGAGCACGACATCGGAGGCACGGACCGAGGCGGGGATTGTCGTGTGGGCGCCGGCCGAATGGTCCGGCGACACGTTGGCAGTGAGCGAGGTGAGCAGCGACATGCGAGAGACTCCCGGAAGATCGGATCGCTCGATGTCGGCCCTCGTGGCCGGGCCGCCGTGCAAACGCCACGGGCCGCTCACATCGAGCGGCCCGGAAATGGTGTGCCGACCTAGCTGGCACGCACGCAGAACGGGACCGCCGGAGAGGGCGGCCACCACCATGCGCACGGGATGAGACGGGTCGAAGGCATGACTGAAATATACCGAAGACCGGCGCTGGATGGTACGGAGGTGTCAGCCTCGCCCGCGCTCACGCAGATAACCGTGCCAGAGAATGCGCGCGGCGGCGGCCCGCCAGGGTGCCCAGCGTTCGGCACGACGATTCACTTCATTGCGCGCCGGCGGTGCGGGCCAGCGCTCCAGCTGTTGCAAGGCGAGATGCAGAGCCAGATCACCCGGTGGCCATACATCGGGGCGGCGTAGCGCAAACAGCAGATACACCGACGCCGTCCATGGGCCGATACCGTGAAGCCGGGTGAGCCGGGCCATCACGTCGGCGTCGGAGGCTCTGGCGAGTGCGGACAGATCGAGTGCGCCGGTCGCCACTTCCGTCGCGAGACCGTGCAGATACGCGGCCTTCTGCCGTGTGAGACCAAGGCGGCGCAGCGCGTCGATCCCGAGTTCCGCCACGGGTTCGGCGGTGAATCCGCCCGGGATCTCCACATCGAGCCGACGCCACAGGGTCGTGGCCGCCTCGAGTGACACCTGTTGCTCCAGCACCATGCGTCCCAGAGTCGCGAAGCCCGCCGGCCGCGCCCAGAGCGGCGGCGCGCCGTGCGTGGCGACGATGGCGGCCAGACCGGGATCGTCCGCACACAGCGTGCGGACGGCGGCGGCGAGCGAGACACGACCGAGTCTGACAGGCGGTGGGACGTTCATGGTCTCCTATCGTCGCGACTCCACATCACGCAGGAATGTGCGCAGCGCATCGAGATACTCCGCGGGCTTCTCGCGCATGGCCCCATGGGCTGCGCCCGGAATGACCGTCAGACGTGCGTCGGGCATCGTGGCGCGGAACTGTTCGAGCGTCTCCGGCCGCGCTTCGTCGAATTCACCGGCGATGAACAATGTGGGGGCGGTGATCGCCGGAAGATCGGCGGCGCGCGTCCAGTTGCGCAGGGAGCCGTTGCTCAGGAATTCGGTGGGGCCCCACATCTGGCGATAGATGGTGTCGTTGCCGGCCACGCCGGCGCAGCGGGGTTCATCAGCCGTCGGCAAACGACGCACGTGACGGCCGTAGAAGGTGTCGGTGGCCACCTTGTAGGCCGGCGTGTCGAGCGTGCCGCGGGCTTCGTTTTCATCGAGCACGCGCCGGATGGAGTCGGGGAGCTGCGTACGCAGGAAGTTGGCGTCGGCGATCCAGCGTGGTGTGTCGATGAGCGGGCTGCTCAGAATCACCGACACCACACCGGCCGGTCTGGCGGCGGCCATGTACTCGGCCGCCAGGGCGCCGCCCCATGAATGACCGAGCAGGTGAATACGCTCGAGGCCAAGCGCCTCGCGCACGGCCGTGACTTCCTCCACGAAGCGCGGCACCTGCCAGAGCGTCGTATCCGCGGGATGATCGGAACGTCCCGAGCCCAGTTGATCGTAGAACACCACCGGACGATCCGCCGCGAGCGGCGCCAGCACTTCGAAGCGACACGACGTGCCGCCCGGTCCGCCGTGCAGGGCAAGCAATGGAGTGCCGCCGCCGTTGCCGATCTGTCGCACGAACACCCGGCCACCGGGCACCTTCACCAATCCCTCGCGGGTGGGGATCATGATCTCACCCACGCGCACGCTGTCGTAGCGCACGTCTTCCATCGCAGCGCTGGTGAAGGCCACATCGTGCGTGGCGTCCGGCGTGGTGCACGCCGAGCCCACCGCGAGGACGGCGGCGAGCAGAACGATGCGGGGAGTGGTGCTCCAGTCGAAGAGACGCATGCGAGTGGGCAGGAAGAGGTGGGAGGACAGCGGATGAAAGATGCCTGCCGTACACGGATTCCACACGGATTCCACACGGATTCTACACGGGTCTTACACGGATCCTGCTCCACAGAATGCCGCTACGGTCGCGAGAATGGCGGTGCGTCGCGTCGCATCCGATCGCCACAAGGCATATACCTGCCGTGTCAGGGCCGGCTTCACCGGCACCACACGCACCCCATCGGGCACGGGGCCACGACCCAGTCGCGGCAGCACCGCGGCTCCGAGTCCGGCATTCACCAGGGACAACTGCGTGGCATACTCCAACGCGAAGTGTTGCACGCGCGGTTCCCGGCCCTGCGCGCGCAAGGTCAGCATCAGCCAGTCGTGACAGATGGAGCCTTCACGCCAGGAGATCCATGCATCACCGGCGAGATCGCTCAACGCCACGGCATCCGTCGTTGCCAGCGGATGGTCACAGGGCAGGGCAATATCGGCGATGTCATCGTACACCGGCGCACGCTCGAATCCCTCGGGGATGCGCAACGGTTGATTGGACCAGTCCTGGGCCAGCGCGAGGTCGATGTCTCCACGCTCCAGCAGGGCGATCGCCTCGAACGGTTCCATCTCCTGCAATCGCACCTGCAGTTGCGGGTGTTCCATCGTCAGGGTGCGCAGCGCACCGGGTGCGAGTCCGCGAATCGCTGTCGCAAACGCGCCCACGCGCAATTCGCCGGCCACGACCGCTCGGCGGGCATCCAGTTCGGCCTCCGCCTGTCGCAGCACCGAAAGCGCGCGCTCCGCGTGTCCGGTCAGCAATTGTCCCGCATCGGTGAGCGCGACCCCGCGTCCCCGGCGCTCCAGCAACGGTTCGCCAACCTCGCGCTCCAGCTTGGCGATCTGCTGCGAAATGGCCGACGCGGTCACATTGAGGGCTTCTGCCGCGGCGTGCAGTGACCCATATGACCCCACGGCATGCAGGCTGCGTAGTCGGTCGAGACTGATCATACAGTACAGATTAACGATGGCGTCAAGATCATTTCATTTGTCCTAAAGAGATATTCCGGTGAGATTGGGTACATGACTCATGCAACTCCTTCATTGCCCGTCGTCCCCCGCCTGGAGGCCTGGCGTGCGGCCGCCAAGGGTGATTTCGGCCTCATTGTCGTCCCCGGTGTCATCTGGGGCGCTTCGTTCCTGTTCATCGCCGAGGGGCTTCACGCGACCGGTCCGCATGGAGTGGCGTTTTTCCGTATTCTGGCGGGATTCCTCACATTGCTCGCCTTTCCGGCGGCGCGCACACCCATCGCCTGGGAGGCGTGGCCGCGCATCGCCCTGCTGGGAGTCCTGTGGATGGCGATTCCGCTCACGTTGTTCCCCTATGCTGAACAGCGCATCTCCTCGGCCATGGCGGGGATGCTGAATGGTGCGGTCCCGCTTTTTGCAACGGCGATCGCCGCGCTGCTCGCCCGTCGCGCGCCATCGCGTACGGTCCTGACCGGTCTGGCGGTGGGCATGTCCGGCGTGGTGCTGGTGGCGCTGCCCAATCTGCGGGACGGCGGTGCGCACCTGGATGGTGTGCTGCTCGTGCTGGTGGCCATCACACTGTACGGCATCTCCATCAACATCGCGCGGCCGCTGCAGATGGAATACGGCGCCTTGCCGGTGCTGGTGCGTGCGCTGGGATTCGCCGCCGTCCTGACCGCGCCACTGGGCATTCCCGAGGTGCTGCATGGCACCTGGACCCTCATGCCACTCGTCTCGTTGCTCACGCTGGGCATGCTGGGCACCGGTATTGCCTACGTCATCGGGACGGTGGCCGCTGGCCGCCTCGGCGCAGCCCGTGCGTCGGCGTCCATCTTCATCACCGCTCCGGTGGCCCTGCTGCTCGGGATGCTCGTGTTGCACGAGCATGTGGCCGTGTTGTCCATCGTGGGAGCGATCACCTGCATCGCTGGAGCGATGATCATCCGGCGTCCGGACGCGTAGCCAGATGCTGTCGCGGGGGGCGGGCTGGAGCTTCCATGGGTACGGTGGGTACCATGTGAGATGAAGGGAAGAAAAGCAGCCGGTGTGCTCGTAGATTCGGGACCGCGCCACTTGGACTCCGCGCTACCGTGACATCGACGTGACATCGACCGATGAGAGATCGACTGCCCGTGGGACTGCAGCATTGGATGGGAACATTCGTGACGATCGGCGAGATTCTGCTGATCGTCCTGTTGGCGTGGGCGTTGCGGCTGATGGTGCACCGGCTCATCCGCCGTGTGAACGCGAAGTACAATCTGCCGCCGCATGCCCTGCCGGGCGCACGTCGGGTTGCCGGCATGCTCATCAACGCCGCAGCCCTGCTGCTCATCCTGCAACGGCTGGGTGTCTCGGGGACTGTTCTGTGGACGGCTTTCAGTGGATTCGCCGCCGTCGGTGCCGTGGCGTTCTTTGCCGCGTGGAGCGTGCTGTCCAACATCTTCTGCATGATCCTGATCTTCTCCACGAATCCGTTCCGCATCGACGATCACATCGAGGTGCTGGAGAACGGGGAGAAGCCCGGTTTCAAGGGACGGGTGATCGACATCAATCTCATTTTCACGACCCTCGAAGAGATCGCGCACGATCCGGCGGGCGGGCAGTCGGCCACCGGCACGGTGCTGCAGATCCCCAACAGTCTTTTTTTCCAGCGTGCCATGCGTCGGTGGCGCGGCAATGAATCGTCGGTGCTTCGGCGTCTGGTGACGCCTACGAAGGAGAGTCCGGAAGCCTGAGGGACCAGGGAGAGACTACGTCGATCGTGGTGCGTCCACGACAATGGATATCGCACGCTCTACTACACTCCGGTGAAGACGACCGCGGAATCCTTTCTGCGGTCGAGTACCACCGGACCTGCTGGTATCGCGGCTACTTCAAGGAGGATCTCACGCAGCAGCAGGTGGAGCAGAGCCTGAAGGCCGTGGGCGCCAATGCCGTCGTCGTGGGTCACACCCTGCAGGGAAAGGTGAACGCCCGGTTCAACGGCAAGGTGTTCGTCATCGATGTCCGTCTGCTGGAGGATGGAGGGGTGCGCCCGCTGGACGTCGGCGCGCCATAGAGTTCCCGTGCTGCGGCCGCTCCCATGCGTTCATGGTCGTGCCCGATTCCTGGAATCACACCGAGGCGCCAGGCAAGCGGCACGTTCATGCTCCGGGCCGCACGTTGGCCCTCGGCAAAGAAGTACCGGCCACGCTCGAGACGACTGACGCCATATCGGTCGAGTGTCGGCGTATGCAGATGAATGCCGCCGCGCTCGCCGTCGTTGTCGAGTTCTCCCAGCAGCACATGAAGCTGCACGCCGAACGCAGACGCGAGCTCGCTGCGCGTGATGCCGGTACCGGCGAGACCGGCCAGTTGCGGCTCGTCGAGTGACGGCATGGTGTAGAGTCCGGCATTGGCCGCCATCAGTCGCCGCGCCTTCGAATGTGGATGCAACAGCGCCAGCCGATGCAGGATCTGCGCGCCGGCGGAGTGGCCGAACATATCGTAGTGCATGGCCGTCGACCCCGTGGCTTTCACCAGCAGCCCGAAGATTCTGTCGAAGTCGGGGAATATCCATGTCTCGCGTCGCGGGTTCACCGTGAAAGTGATGTCTTCGTCGCGCAGCCGCAGCACGGTCGGTGGCTTCCCATCGGGCGACGATGGCATGTTGCGCAAGACGAGATTGCTGATCACGCCGCCCATCTGGTAGGCGGCGATGTCATACATGGTCTCGGGATAGCCAAGTGCCGCCACGAGCACATTGGCCTCCTCGGCGCGTGCGACCCATGGTTCCCGATAATCCGCCGCATCGCGGCCCGAGCCCGGCAGCACCAGCAACACACGCGACTGCGGTGTGAAGCGCGTGGGTATGTAGTAGGCCACGGTGATGCGATGGGACTCATGACCGATGCCGCCCCTCGTGAGGAAGGCGCCGCGTCCCGGTTCGAGTCTCTCCGGTTCGAACGGCAGTGGCGCGGCCCGTTGCTCCACGAGATTCATCCCGCAGGCAGGACATTTCCCCGGCGCATCGAACACGCGGCCATCCATCGCGCAACCACAAGGTGGACATATCCAGGCGGCGAGGCCTGCGTGGCGCCCCTGCAGGACAGGGACGCTCGATGGTTGCCATACCGCGCCGCCGCCGAGGATGGCGGCGTGTCGTAGGAATTCCCGACGTGTGGTCATCGTGGCTTCCGGTTTGCAAAGCGCTGCTGATACTCGCTCGGGCTCACCCCGAGCTCCCGTTCGAAGGCGCGACGGAATCCGTCCACGCTCTGAAAGCCCGCACTGCCGGCCACGCGTTTGATGCTCACGCGTCCTCCGGCGAGCGCCGTGCGGGCGCGATCGAGGCGCAATCTCATGATGAAGCGCCCGGGCGTCATGCCGACGGCGGCGCGAAAGCGGCGGGCAAACTGGCGCGGACTCATGTTCGTCCGGTTCGCCAGCGCCTCCACCGAGAGATCGGCCTCGAGATGATTCGTGGCCCAGAGACACACGTCCTGCAGTCCGTCATCGTCGATGGCCTGCAGGCGGAGCGGTTCGGAAAACTGCGCCTGGGTGCCGGTGCGTCTCAGAAAGACCACCAGTTCCCGCGCCGCGATCATGGCGGTGCGCACACCCAGATCCCGTTCGATGATGGCGAGAGCGAGATCGATACCGGCCGTGACGCCGCCCGAGGAGTACAGGGTGCCGTCCTGCGTGTACAGGGCATCCGATTGGACGCGCACTCTGGGATAACGACGCCGGAGATCGTCCGCGTGCGCCCAGTGCGTCGTGAGTGTGCGGCCGTTGGCGATACCGGATTCGGCGATCGCATAGGCACCCGTGCACACGCTGACGATGCGCGCAAATGCACCATGATGACGACGCAGCCAGTCGCCCAGTGCCTGGAGTGTGCGCGGTTCCCGCACGCCCGGACCTCCGGGTATGAGGAGCAGATCCGCGTGCGGTTGCTCAGGCGCGCGTCGGTTGGCACGGAGCGCCAGTCCGGACTCCGACCGTATGTCGAGCGTGCCCAGACTCCACACGTCGACGGTATAGCCGGGAGCGGCGGAGCCTTCCGGATGGGCCGCCGCGAACGCTTCGAGCGGGCCTGCGACATCGAGCGCATTCACGCCGTCGTAGAGCAGCGCCGCGATGGTGAATGGTGCCATGGTATGGTTCCTCCGCAGGCAAATTTGCCTGATCGGACCATGGCGGCAATGACAGACATACGACCAAAACTGCCATGTGCGGAGCGACCGACGGCAGGCGGATGCCGTCAGGGTCTGTCGTCGGTCGTCGCTTCGGGATCGTGCAACGCCTGCGTGAGTCGCACGCCCCACTCGTTCAACGTCGTGCGATCGGGATATTCGGGTGCGTGCGGATAGATGCGAAGCAGTTCATCGCCGGTCCATCGGGGATGCACGTGCACATGGAGATGCGGAACTTCCTGATTGGCGCCGGCGCCGGCGGAATGCCAGACACTGAGACCATCGGAGGGGAAACAGCGATCCACCGCACGTGCGACACGGGCCACCATGCGCATGACCGCGGCGGCCACGGCGTCGTCCGCCGTGCGTATGTCGCTCACATGTTGCCGGGGAATGACCAGGACGTGGCCCGGGTGGAATTGCCGGAGATCCAGCAACGCGATGGTCAGCGCATCCTCCGCGACGATGGTCGCGGGCAGGCGACCGGAGAGGATGTCGCAGAATGCGCAGGAGGCATGGACCAAGGTTGTCATGGATCACGATGGGCTGATGTGTGTTCCACCATGGACGTTCATGCAATGTAGAGACCCAGGCAGGACTCTTGACAGACGCGTAACTTCCGCAAGGCGGACCGCCTCCAACGGAGGCCGCACTGGCGGCCTGACGACACTTTCTCAGCGATGCAAGACGCCCTGCGTGCATTCTGGAGCATCCCGACGGCCGACGTGATGTCGGCGCTGCAATCGTCGGCCAATGGTCTCACCGGGGACGCCGCAGCGGAGCGCCTGGCCCGGATCGGACCGAACGTGCTTGGCGAGCGCAAGCGTTCCGATGCCCCGACATTGCTGCTGCGACAGCTCACCAGCCCACTCGTCCTCCTGCTCGTCGGCGCGGCATTGCTTTCCTTCGCGCTGCACGACCCCACGGATGGGGTCATCATTCTGGCGATTGTCGGGGTGAGCGCTCTCCTCGGCTTCTGGCAGGAGCGTGGCGCCGCGATGGTGGTCGAGAAGCTGCTGGCCACCGTCGCGGCACAGGCCACCGTCCTGCGTGATGGGCACGAGATCGAGATCGCGGTGGACGGGTTGGTGCCGGGTGATGTGGTGCTGCTCTCCGCGGGCTCCAGCATTCCGGCGGACTGCCTCTTGCTCGCGGAGCAGGATCTGTTCGTGAACGAGGCCGCGCTCACGGGAGAGAGTTTTCCCGTGGACAAGACGCCCGGGGTGAAGCCGGCGGATGCACCGCTCGCGCAGCGTGACAACATGCTCTTTCTGGGAACACACGTGATCAGCGGCAGTGGACGAGCCATGGTCGTGCGTACCGGAAAGTCGACCGAATTCGGATCGATCGCCGCGCGGTTGCGCCTGCGTCCGACGGAAACCGATTTCGAGCAGGGCGTGCGCCGCTTCGGTTACCTGCTGATGGAGATCACGTTGGTGCTGGTGATCGCCATTTTCGGGTTCAACATCTATCTGCACCGACCGGTACTCGACTCCTTCCTGTTCGCATTGGCGCTCGCGGTGGGACTCACGCCGCAATTGCTGCCGGCCATCATCAGTGTGAATCTGGCGAGCGGCGCCCGCCGGATGGGTGAGAAGGGCGTCATCGTCAAACGACTGGCCGCCATCGAGAACTTCGGCAGCATGAATGTGCTCTGCTCCGACAAGACGGGCACGCTCACCGAAGGCCAGGCGCGTGTGCACGCCGCGCTCGATGCGACAGGAAACGACAGCGAACGGGTGCTGCTGCATGCCTTCGTGAACGCCTCCTATCAGACCGCTTTCGGCAATCCGATCGATGCGGCCATCCGGAGCCATCACGTCTTCCCGCTCGACGGCTGGCGCAAGCTCGATGAAGTTCCCTACGACTTCGCGCGCAAGCGTCTGAGCGTGCTTGCCGAGCACGAGGGGCGCGCGGTGCTGATCACGAAGGGCGCGCTGAGCAACATTCTCGACGTATGCACGTTCGCCGAACAGGCGGACGGCCCGATTCCCATCGCCGCCGCGCGCGAGGGAATCGAACGGCAGTATGCGAAGCTGAGTGGCGACGGGTATCGCACGCTCGGCGTTGCCATACGCGAGACCGCGTCGCCCGGTCCCATCGACCGCGACTCGGAACACGACATGACCTTCCTGGGACTTCTCGCCCTCGAAGACCCGCCCAAGCAGGGTGTCGAGACGGCCGTGACCGCACTGGCCACGCTGGGCGTGCAGTTGAAGATGATCACCGGGGACAATGCATTGGTTGCTGCCCGCGTGGGCGCACAGGTCGGTCTGCCCGACCCCCGGGTTCTGAGCGGCGCCGATCTCCTCGCACTGAGCGACGATGCCTTGCCGGTCATCGCGACGGAGACGGATATCTTCGCCGAGGTCGAGCCCAATCAGAAGGAGCGGATCATCCGTGCGCTGCGCAAGGCCGGACATGTGGTGGGCTACATGGGCGACGGGATCAACGATGCCCCGGCGCTGCATGCGGCTGATGTCTCCATTTCGGTGCAGGAAGCCGTGGACGTCGCGAAGGAAGCGGCCGACATCGTGCTCCTCGAGCCGGATCTTGCCGTGCTGGAGGCTGGGGTGCGTGAGGGACGGCGGACGTTTGCCAACACGCTCAAATACGTGTTCATGGCCACCAGTGCCAATTTCGGCAATATGTTCAGTATGGCGGGCGCTTCGCTCCTGCTGCCGTTTCTGCCGCTGCTGCCCAAGCAGATTCTGCTGACCAATCTGCTCACCGACATTCCGGAGTTGACCATCTCCTCGGATCAGGTGGACGCCGACTGGATCGAACGGCCGCGTCGCTGGGACATCGGTTTCATTCGCCGATTCATGCTCACGTTCGGGCTCGTCAGCTCCGCGTTCGACTACCTGACGTTCGGCGTGCTGCTCTGGCTGCTGCGTGCCGGCCCGGCGGAATTCCGGACCGGATGGTTCGTCGAGTCCGTTGTCTCGGCGACCCTGATCGTGCTCGTGGTGCGCACACGCGGCAGTTTTCTTCACAGCCGGCCGGGACGCGCGTTGTTGAACACGACGTTCGCGGTGGCCGCTGCAACGCTGGTGATTCCCTACACCCCGCTCGGTGCGGCTTTCGGCTTCGTGCCACTGCCCCCGCTTTTCCTGGGACTGATGGGAGTGATCGTCCTGGGCTACGTGGTGAGCGCAGAATGGGCGAAACGCTGGTTCTACCGCGGCATGCGATAGCGGAGCCGATTCCGGGACCGCCGTGGATGTGACGCGGACGGTCATCCACGGGTATGGAGGGAACCCGCCGCTGCAATGGCATCATCTCCCACCAATGGATACCCTCGATGCTGCACGTCTTTCTCGCCGCCGTCCTTCAGGTCCTCGATTTTCCTGCGATTGCGCCCCGGATCGCCCCTGCCGAATGTGGATCCCTGCCGGGTATCGAGACCGTTCTGCATCTGCCGTCGCTGAACTATCTGCTCATCGGTGAATATCACGGCACCGTGGAGATGCCGGCGGTGGCTGCCGACGCATTGTGTGTCGCCGCGAAGAGTGGACGACCGGTGGTGCTCGGTATCGAGTTCACACCCGCGAATCAGTCGGCGCTGGAAGCCTATCTGTCGTCGGATGGAAGCGATGCGGCCCGCACGGCGCTGCTCTCGTCCCCGGCCTGGCAGGTCAACGAAGGGCGCACGACCCAGGCCGTATTCGATCTCATCGAATCGGCGCGCCGGCTCGTGGCCGAAGGCCGTCGCATCGCAATCGTCGCCTTCGACCGGGTTCCCGAACCGGCGGTGTCCCGTCAGCGTGAGGCGGCACTCGCCCAGTCCCTGATGGAGGCCCGGGCCGGTTTGCCGGGAAGCCTCGTGGTGGCGCTCACCGGCGCGGGGCATGCGGGCAAGACGCCCTGGAGTTCACAGACGCCGCCGTTTCCCTCCACGGGACAGATCCTCCCGGATGCGGAGACCGTGGCGCTCACGTTCGCCCGTCCCGGCGGCATGTTCTGGGGGTGTCGTGCCCCCAATGGTGATGCCTCCGCGGGATGTACGGCCTACGAGATGCCGGCGCGCGAACCCGTTTCGGCGCGGGGCATCGTGCTCGACCGCACGTTGCGCGAAGGTTTCGAGGGCGTGTTCTCCGCCGGAAGACCATACACCGCGTCGCGTCCTGCGCGTTCGTGAGTGGTGACGGTCCCGCTTCACGGTGCAGGACATCTTGTGCCCGTTCAACCCGGGCAAGATCGTTATGAGCGCCGAGATGACATGAGCTGATCTACCGCAGCAGGCACAGACCAACCAATGCCCAGAGTCGACATCAGGGAGTACGACCCCGAGTGGCCGCGCATCTTCGAGCGGATCCACGCGCACGTATGGCCCGTGGTGCAGCACGCGGCCATGCGCCTCGAACATGTGGGCAGCACCTCGGTCCCGGGGCTTCGTGCGAAGCCCGTCATCGACGCCTGCATCGTGGTGGCTTCACCGCGCGATATTCCCTACGTGGTGAAGGCCCTGGCCGGGATCGGCTACACCCATCGGGGCAATCTCGGCGTCCCTGGACGCGAAGCATTTCGGCACCCGGAGTCACTGCCGAAGCATCACCTCTACGCCAGCCCCCGGAGCAGCCTCTCCCTGAAGAACCACCTCGGCCTCCGCGACTATCTCCGGGCTCACCCGGACGTTGCCCTGCAATACGGCGACTTGAAGGAGACGTTGGTCAGGCAGTTCCCCGAGGACATCGACCGCTACAGCGTCGGGAAGACCGACTTCATTCTTGGCATTCTCCAGGAGATCGGCTTCACCGACGACGAACTTGCGGAGATCCGGAACATCAATCGGATGGAGAATCCCGTTCGGCCGGTCACGCCATGAAAAAACTCCTCGTCTTCATCGGCTCCACGGTTTTCAGCTACGGTGGCTGGTGGCTGGGCAGTACCGTCGGCATCATGACCAGCTTCATCCTCAGCATGCTCGGCCTGGGGGTCGGCATGTGGCTGGGCGCGCGGATCGCGGGATACTTCGATATGTGAGTGATGCCGCTGTGGCGTGGTCGCCTACGACGGGGACTCGTCCGATCCGCGCCCATATCTTCGGCAAGCCAGTTGGCGACCTGCGTCGTCGGCGGCCAGATTCAGGACGACTCAGGAAGGCTCAGGATGAGAACGCCCCAGGCCCGTGTGCCCCAGACCCCGGAGACGTGATGAAGAGAACGCTGATGGCGCTGTTGACGATCCCGCTGTTCGCAGTGAACGCCTCGGCACAGCAGGGAGCGGGCGGGGGCGGGGGAGCGCAGGCGGCCCAGCGGCAGGCGTTGGCCAACAAGCCCCGCACCATCGAGGGCATCAACACGGTGTGGCTCGAAGAGCTCACGCAGCCCGAGTTCCGCGACCTGGTCAAGGACGGCTACACGACCGTACTGATCATGACGGGAGGTGTCGAGAACAACGACGGCAACCTCTCGATGAACAAGCACAACATCAACAACCGGCTGCTGGGAGAGATGTTGGCCCGGAAGATGGGCAAAACGCTGGTGGCGCCGCTGGTCACGCTCGAACCCGGCAACGCCGGCACCAACATCCAGCCCGGCCGGGCGGGCCCGATGCTTTCGCAGGCCACCTACTTCGCGCTGCTCTACGACATGGGCAACTATCTGCGCAGCATGGGCTTCAAGGAGATCTACTATCTGGGCGACAGCGGCGGGAACGGACGCGGCATGCAGGCGGCGGCCGATTCGCTCACGAAGGTCTACGCCGAGAGCCCGGACAGGGTCTACTTCAAGCACGTCCCGGAGTACTACAACCACACCAGCGTGGTGCAGCCGTACATCCAGAACGAGCTCAAGATCCCTGAGGGCATCAAGATCGGCGCCAGCACCGGCACCAGCGGCCTGCACGAGGAACTCGGTATCGACGCCACGCTGGCACTCGCCGACCCGCAGTCGATCCGTTTCGAACAGCGCGTGAAGGCCGGTGAGGCGGAGATCAACGGCATCAAGTTCCAGTCGCTCGCCTGGCTGCAGGATCTGGGTCGCAAGATCGCCGATGTGCGCGTGAAGACCACGATCGACGCGATCAACGCCTATCGGGCGACGTTGCCGAAGCGGTAGGGTTCAGGGAGATCGGGGGGCCGTCACCTGGTGGCACTGCGCCGCGCGCGATCGGCCTCCCACTCCACGAACGGGCCGTCGAAGTCCCGGAGACGCGTGCCGTCGAACGACCAGACCCGCGTGGCCACTTCCCGCAGAAACGCCCGGTCGTGACTCACCAGGAGCACCGAGCCCTCGTATTCATCGAGCGCGTCTTCGAGGGCTTCGATGTTCTCCACGTCGAGATGGTTGGTGGGTTCGTCGAGAATGAGCAGATTCGCGCGCGACAGCGTCATCAACGCGAGCGCCATGCGGGCCCGCTCGCCACCGCTCAATGATCTGATCTCGCGCTGCACCTCGTCGCCGCTGAATCCGAAGGCGCCGAGGCAGTTCTGCACCTGCCCCCGGCTCCAGAGAGGACGCTGATCCTGGATCGCGTCATACATCGTCTTGTCGAGCGGCAGATCGGCGAGGTCCTGCCGGAACCACGCCGCCGTGATCGACCCACCGATGCGGGCCTCGCCTCCCGCCGGTTCGCGATCACCGATGAGCGTGGAGATGAAGGACGACTTGCCGGCACCGTTCGGTCCCACGAGCGCGACGAAGTCGTTGCGCCGGAGCACGGCGGTGAAGTCTTCCACGAGCACACGGCCGGGGACTTCCACGCGGAGATCCTTGACGGCGATCACCTGATCGCCACCACGTTCCGCCACCTCGAACTCGAGCGACATCGCGGCGGGGTCGCCGACCGGAGGCGCCAGGCGGGGCAGACGCTCGAGGCGCTTGCGCTTGCCCTTGGCCTGGAACGAATTGACGCCCGCGATGTTGCGCCGGATGTACTCCTCCTCCTTCTTCACGTACGCGCGCTGCTTCTCCAGTTCACGCTCGCGCGAAAGACGCCGTTCGGCGCGTTGCGGCACGAACTGACTGTAGTTGCCCTTGTACCACTCACTCGATTTGGCTTCCACGTGCAGGATATGCGTGCAGATGGCATCGAGGAACGCACGATCGTGTGATACGACGATGACCGTCTCGTCCGCCTCGTTGAGCCATTCCTGCAACCAGGTGGTGGTGTCGAGATCGAGGTGATTGGTGGGTTCGTCGAGCAGCAACAGATCGGCTGGCGCGATGAGCTGCGCCGCGAGCCCCACGCGGCCGCGTTCTCCGCCCGAGAGCGAGGACACGAGGCGGGTCTTCGACTCCTCGGCGTCGAAACCGAGTCCCTGCAACACCGCATCGACGCGGGCGTGGTACTCGTAGCCGCCCATGTCGGCAAACCGTTCCTGATCCCGCCCGAAGCGTTCGAGGAAGGCGTCGCTGACATTCTCGCCGAGTTCACCCAGCTCGACGGCCTGTGCCGCGATGTGCTTTTCGAGCGCGATCACCTCGCGCCATGCCGCCGCACCGGCTTCCCAGACGGTCGTCGCGCCTTCGAATGCGCGATGCTGATCGAGCAGCGCGTGCCGCATTCCCGGCTTGCGGGCCACACTGCCTACCGTCGGTGCACGGTCGCCCGTGATGAGGCTGAAAATCGTCGACTTGCCCGCGCCGTTCCGCCCGATGATGCCCCACCGTTCACCCTCGGCGACGGTGAAGGTGATGTTCTTGAACAGTTCGGTCGCGCCAAAAGAAACGCCGACGTTGGAGACGGAGAGAAGAGTCACGGCAAACAGGATGTGAACGGACGGATACTCAGGCTTTCTTCACGAATTCCGACTTGAGCTTCATCGCACCGATGCCGTCGATACGGCAGTCGATGTCGTGGTCGCCATCGACGAGGCGGATGTTCTTCACTTTCGTGCCGACCTTCACGACAGACGACGAGCCCTTGACCTTGAGATCCTTGATCACCGTGACCGTGTCGCCGTCCTGCAGGACATTGCCGTTGGCATCCTTGATGACGCGGGTCCCGGCCCCTGGCTCTGTCGCGAGACTCTCCGGCGTCCATTCATGGGCGCACTCGGGGCAGACGAGCAGGGGACCTGATTCGTACACGTAGATGGACTGGCATGCGGGGCACGGCGGAAAGTCGGTCATACCGAATAGTAACCACCTGATTCTACGGTCGGTGTCCCGTCGCCTTTTGCAGCATGTCCGCGACGGTCCGATGCCCCTTCCGTTCTGCCCAGGAAAGGGGAAGAGCCCATGACGCTCCTCCGGCGTCAGGGTCCGCCCCGCGCGCGAGCAGGAGTTCGATTATTGCCCCCTGGCCGCGGTGGGCGGCCACACCCAGTGGTGAGGAACGATACTCGTCGTCGATGGCGTCGATGTCCGCCCCATGATCCAGCAGGAGGCGTGCCTTCCCCAGTTCGCCCTGGGCCGCCATGTGGTGCAGCAGCGTGAACCGATGCCAGTTCATGTGATTGGGATCCATGCCGTGCTCCAGCAGGAATGCAGCGGTCGCCTCGTGCTTGAAGTAGTAGTAGGGCGCCCATTTCGACACGGACGGTACGCGCGCGCCGAGACGGAGCAGCATCGCGATGATGTCATGCCGTCCACGGTTTGCGGGACCGGCGAGGATGCCGTCTCCCCAACCCGCTTCATCGTCATGAATGAGGTGCGGGTGCTCGTGCAACAGCCGTTCGGCGTCGTCCAGCTTTCCTTCCTCCAGGAATCGCGCGACCTGATCACGTTCGGATGCGCGGTGTGACCGCCCGCCGTGTTGCCTGAGGAGCTCTGCGAGTGCGACATCTTTCCCTTCGGCGTGGGACATCGGTGTGCCGCTCGATTCGACCGCACCGTTCGGGTCGGCTCCGTGCGCCAGCAGCAGGCGGACGATCATCTCTTCGCCATCATTCACGGCGATCCACAACGAAAGCCCACGTGGTGCGCCTTCTTCGGGCAGATTCGGATCGGCTCCGTGGTCGAGCAGCAATCGGGTCATCGCCACATCGTGTCGCCGCACGGCTGCCGAAAGTACACGATGATGGCAGGTATCCTCGAAGTTCGCGAAGGAGCGGTCGCGGGCCAGGGCATCGCGCACGAATCGTTCGTCGCCGCGCAGGGCCGCGATGAACACCGTGTATCGCGCACCCTGCGACAACAGCAACTCCACGATCTCTTCTCGTGTGTCATGTGAGACCTGGAAAAACCAGTTGGGCATCAGCGCGCAGTGCACGGGTCGATACCCGTCACCACGTATGGCATCCACATTCGCGCCTGCGGCGAGCAATACCCGCACGATGGACAGGAACCCGTTTTTCGCCGCACGGTGAAGTGCGGTGTCACCCGTTTCGTCGCTGGATCGCGCGAGCGTGACGTCCCGGGCCAGCTCCGCCTCCACCGCCGCAAGATCACCGCGCGTCGCTGCCTCGATGATGGTTCGTGTGCCGGGAACGACGGCGAACCGGCGTGTCAGGCGGTGGCGCAGGAGATCGGCCAGTTCCATATGACCACGATCCTCGGCAAACGTCAGCAGCGACTCCTGGAAGGGATAGCTGCGATAGGCCGGATCGGCACCGTGGTTCAGGAGGAATTCGGCAACGTTCCGGTGTCCTTCCCGCACCGCGAAATGAATCGGCGGCGTATAGTTGTATTCGACCGTTGCAAGCGCCGGACGATGTGCGACGAGTCGCTTCACCGCGGCCATGTCCCCGTCGCGTGCCGCCACGAACATGGCGAAGACATCGTCCGTGGATGCGATCGTACCGTCGGCGAGCGTCCAACGGCGGCCGGGTGAGAGTTCCACCGGGCGAATGAGCGGACGCAGAACGAATCCACCGCCGTCAACGGTCTCCACATGATGCACCAGCTTCGGCCAGCTCGGGAAACCATGCTCGCGTGCGATCACGAGTTGCGCGTCGGCGAGCGTGGCCGGCGTACCTGATGCGCCTCGATCAATGGCCGCCAGGCGGGCGCGTGCATCGGCGTCTTCGGCGCGCGCATGGCGCAACAGGTCTTTGGCCTGTTTGCGGAGGTGTTCGAGCGACGGGTGCTCGGGGAGGGGCCGGGACATACGATCTCCTTTCGATGCGCCCGTGTCCGCGAGTCGGGCTGAAAGAAGATCAGGCTCTGGCTGCCGTATTGCGTCAGGTGGGCTCTGCCCTTCCCGCGGACCGGATGCGCCCTGCGCGCCTGTCCATCCTACTGGTGGAGGTGGTGCGACGTCAAGCGAGCCCGCCCTTCAGGACGACAACAGCGCGCGCACCATCTCGATCGTGTCCGCCTCCGCGGCGGGTTTGTCCTTGCGCCAGCGGGCCATGCGCGGAAAGCGTACCGCGAGGCCGCTCTTGTGTCGGGTGCTCCGCTGAATGCCTTCGAAAGCCAGCTCGAACACCAGCTCCGGTTTCACCGTGCGCACCGGTCCGAACTTCTCCAGCGTATTCGCCCGCACGAAGCGATCCACTTCGCGGATCTCGGCGTCGGTGAGGCCACTGTAGGCTTTGGCAAAGGGAACGAGCACCGGCCCATCCCAGATGGCAAACGTGTAGTCGGTGAAGAGTCCCGCGCGACGCCCATGTCCCGCCTGCGCGTAGACGAGCACCGCATCCACGGTCATCGGATTCACCTTCCACTTCCACCAGTCGCCCACTTTGCGCCCCACTCCATACGGCGACTCGCGGCGCTTGAGCATGATGCCTTCGCTCTGACGCATGCGCGCCTCTTCACGCGCCTGCGCGATATCTGCCCATGTGTCTGCCGCAATGATGGGCGACAACCCGATGGAGCCGCCGGACGGCAGCCTTCCCATCAACTGTTCGACACGATCACGCCGCACCTGCAACGATTCACCGCGGATATCGTGCCCGTTCACTTCCAGGCAATCGTACACCAGCATGTGGCACGGCACGTCGGTGAGCAACGTCTTACCCACCGTCTTGCGATTGATGCGCCGTTGCAGCTCGCTGAACGGCAACGGTTGTCCATCACGCCACGCCAGCAACTCACCATCGAGCACCGTGCCTTCCGGCAACCACTCGGCGCTTGCTTCCACCTCGGGGAACCGGCCGGTGAGCAACTCCTCACCACGACTCCACAGTACTGTGCGTCCGCGACGTCTCACCAACTGGCAGCGGATGCCATCCCATTTCCACTCGCACTGCCAGTCCCGTACGTCGCCGAGTGTGTCCGGCGCCGCTTCGAGTGGATAGGCGAGGAAGAAGGGATAGGGTTTGCTCCAATCCGCATCGGTGGTCTCGGGGTGCACGAGCTGGTCGTACCAGGTGGCGCCGGGTTCCCACTGTCCCATCAGACGATGCGCGATGGTATCCACGGCCACGCCGCTGACCTGCGACAGCGCCCGCACCACGAGTCCTTCGGCAACGCCCACCCGAAAGCCGCCGGTGATGAGCTTGTTGAACAGAAACCGCGCCGTACCACCCAGTTCGGCCCACGCGGTCCGCAACGCATTGCGTTGTTCCGCGGGAGTCATGGTGGCGAGCGGCAACAGGCGTTGTTCCACCCACCAGGCGAGCGACTCGTTGCTGCCCGACACCGGCTCCGGCACGAGCAACGAGATCGTTTCGGCCAGATCGCCGGCCTGCGCATAACATTCCTCGAACAGCCACGCGGGGATATCGGCTGCTTCGGCTGCCCATGCGCGCAGGTCTGGTGCCTTCACCAGCCGCCTGGGACGCCTGCCCACGAGGAATGCCACCGTCCACGCCGCATCCGCCGGGCTGACCGTGCGGAAGTACGCCACCAGGGCGGCCACTTTCTCATTGGTGGCGGTGGTGGCGTCGATGGCGTCGTACAATGCGGCGAATTGCTTCACGGTGCAGATCCATCGACGGTGGATTCGTCTGCCGCATGTTCACCGGTGGCGTTCGTCTCCCCGGGGGCCTCCGCATCCTCTGCGTCACCCCAACGGGTCGGCAGCACACGTGCATCCCGTCCCTGCTCCACGAGCCATTGCACTACGGTGTTCGTGAAACCATGGGTCACCCACACCTGACTGGCATCTGTGGCATCGATTGCCGTGAGCAGTTGTGGCCAGTCCACATGGTCGGACAGGGTGAACCCCGCATCCACGCCGCGTTGACGTCGGGCGCCACGCACGCGCATCCATCCACTGGCAAACGCCGTACGGACATCACCGAACCGGCGCACCCAACTGGTGCCTGCCGCACTCGGCGGCGCGATCAGCAGGGCGCTGCCCGTATCCCCGTCGCGCAGTGCGTCCAGGGCGTAACGCGTGGGAGGCAATGCCACGCCCGCATTCCGGTACAGCGCCGTCATGCGTTCCACCGCGCCATGCGTGAGAATGGGTCCGATGGATGCATCGAGGCCCGCCAACAGACGCTGCGCTTTGCCCAGCGCGTATCCGCACAGCAGCGAGACACGGCCGGCTTCCGCGTTCCGGGCCCACCAGGCATTGATATCGCTCAACACCTGCTGCTGCGACGGCCATCGATAGATAGGCAAGCCGAATGTGCTTTCGGTGATGAACGTATGACATCGCACCGGTTCCCATGGGGTGCAGGTGGGATCGGGGTCGATCTTGTAATCACCCGACACCACCCACACTTCGCCACGATACTCCACGCGCACCTGTGCCGAGCCGAGTATGTGTCCGGCCGGATGAAGGGAAACCCGTACGCCATTGATGACACGGGGCTCACCGTACGGAACGGACTCGAGGCCACGCGCCCACTGACCCAGGCGCTCCCGTGTGATGCTCTCGCCATCGCGTGAGACGAGATAGTTGTCACATCCCCAGGTGAGATGGTCGCCATGCGCATGTGTGACCACGGCCCGCGGGACCGGTGCCCACGGGTCGATGTGGAAGTCACCGACCGGACAATGGAGACCGTGCTCGGTGACGGTCAGCAGTTGCATGGGAGGAATGAAATGAGTTACGCGTCGTGCGTTCAGCTTCCGCCGCTGGCGAGTCCGCGATCAGGTTATCACCGTCGGTGCGTCTCTTCCCGTTCGCTTGACCATCTCACTCACGGCGAGCGCCGTCGTCACCAGTTCGGCGAGCGCTTCGGCGGTGGCCATGCCCAACCGATCGGGCGCGGTTTCCCGCGCTTCGATGTACACCCGGATGGTCGCACCTTCCGTGCCGGTGCCGGACAGGCGAAACACGATGCGCGCACCGTCCGCGAACAGGATGCGGATGCCCTGCCTGGCGCTCACCGATGCATCCACCGGATCGGTATAGGAAAAATCGTCTGCCGCGCCGACCACACGGTGACCCAGCAGCTGTCCGGGTAACGACGCGAGCTGCGCCCGCAGGTGCGCCATGACACCGTTCGCGGCGTCCGTGGGCACACCCTCGTAGTCGTAGCGCGTGTAATAATTGCGCCCGTATCCAGCCCAGTGCTCCCGCACGATCTGCTCCACGCTCTCTCCACGTGCGGCCACCACGTTGAGCCAGAACAGCACGGCCCACAGGCCGTCTTTTTCGCGCACGTGGTTGCTGCCCGTGCCAAAGCTCTCTTCGCCACACAGCGTGATGCGACCGGCGTCCAGCAGATTGCCGAAGAACTTCCAACCCGTGGGCGTTTCGTAACACGGGATACCGAGCTTCGCCGCGACGGCATCCACCGCGGCGCTGGTGGGCATCGAACGCGCCACGCCGGCCAGCCCATCACGATATCCCGGCACCAGCGTGGCATTGGCAGCCAGCACGGCAAGACTGTCGCTCGGCGTGACGAAGAATCGCTTGCCGAGGATCATGTTGCGGTCACCATCCCCATCCGAGGCGGCGCCAAAATCGGGCGCGGTCTGCCCGAACAGTTCTTCCACCAGGTCGTGCGCGTAGGTGAGGTTGGGGTCGGGGTGCCCGCCGCCAAAGTCTGGCAATGGCGTGCCGTTGATGACGGTCCCTGCCGGGGCTCCGAGCCGTCGCTCCAGAATCTCCACGGCGTAGGGTCCGGTGATGGCATGCATGGCGTCGAAACGCATGGTGAATCCGCCCGCCAGCAGCGCACGAATGGCGTCAAAATCGAACAGCGTTTCCATGAGCGAGGCATAGGCCGTCACCGGATCCACGACGTCCAGTGTCAGCGTGCCGAGTTGCTGCACACCCAGTACATCCAGATCGAACGCCGGCAACTCCGCCACACGATAGGACGTCAATGCCGCCGCACGTTCGGCCACCTTGTTGGTGAACGATTCGGGGGCGGGGCCGCCGTTGGCGGTGTTGTACTTGATGCCAAAATCGCCGTCAGGGCCGCCGGGGTTGTGACTGGCGGACAGGATAATCCCGCCATGCGCACCCGTGCGAATGAGATGGGAGGCGGCCGGTGTGGACAACAATCCGCCGCGCCCCACGATCACATGACGGATGCCGTTGGCCGCGGCCATGCGTACGATCACGCCGATGGCCTCCCGGTTGTGAAACCGTCCATCGCCACCGACCACCAGCGTCTGCGTGGACGTGAGCGCGGCTTCGTCCAGCAGGGCCTGCACGAAGTTTTCGAGATAGTGCGGCTGCTGAAACACCGGCGTGCGCTTCCGCAAACCGGACGTCCCCGGCCGCTGGTCAGCGAACGGGGACGTGGGGACGATCGTGATGTCGTTCATCGTCATCGGAGAGAAGTCAGCTCCAGCGAAGGTCGACCTTCGACAGGGGAATCTGTCGCACGCGCTTGCCGGTGGCCTGATGGATGGCGCCCATCAGTGCCGGGATGAAGGGCGGCATCGCGGGTTCACCGATGCCGGTGGGCGCAAAGTCGGTCTTCTTCCAATGCACTTCCACCTCCGGTGGCACCTGACGGATCCGCAGCATCGAGAAGTTCGCCGCGGATCCGGCGGCCAGCGTGGGCGGCGCAAAGTTGGTCTGATCGGCCTTGCCATCGGTGAAGGTGATCTCCTGACCGTATGCCTGACCCAGGGCATCCAGCACGGCGCCCTGCGTCTGCTGTTCGGCGTGATTGGGGTTGATGATCTCACTTCCCACATCACCCACGGCCCAGACCTTGTTCACGGTCACCTGACCGGCCTTGCTCACGGTGGCCTTCACCACTTCGGCGAAGTATCCGCGATGACTGAAGTAGAAGGCCACGCCCATGCCGGTGCCCTTGGGCAGCGTGGTCTTTCCCCACCCCGACACGTCGCGCACCATCTCCAGCACACCGATCACCCGCTGCGCATCCATCAGGCCCGCCTGCTGCTGCGGCGTGTACGGCTGTGCGGGCGGGATCTCCGCCTTCAGCATGTCGATGCGGAACTGAATGGGGTCCTTGCCCGCGGCGGCGGCGCATTCGTCGATGAAGCTCTGGAAGGCAAACGACAGCGCGTTGGAGCGCGGGGCACGCAGAGCGCCCGTGGGCATGCCGAGTGGCATGACCGATACGTCCATCCTGAGATTCGGCACGAACCGCGCCGGGTACTCCGCGGGCGTCATCTCGGCGCTGGGCGCAAAACGCTCACCTTCACCAAACGTCGCGCAGTGATTGCGGAACGCCACCAGCTTGCCGCTGGCGTCGATACCACCGGTGAACTTGTGGAAGCCACCGGGGCGGAACATGTCGTGCTGCAGATCGTCGGTGCGGTTCCACAACAGCTTGACCGGCACACCGGCTTCGCGGGCGATCCACGCGGCTTCCACGAGCGGGTCGTTGTACAGACGACGACCGAAGCCGCCACCGGCCCGCATCATGTGCATGCGCACCTTGTCTTCGGGAATCCCGAGCGTGCTGGCTACGAGGGCCCGGCCGCCCTGCGGCGTCTGCGATGTGGTCCACATCTCGCAGGTGCCGTCGGCATTGAATCGCGCGGTGCAGTTCTGCGGTTCGAGCGTGGCGTGCGCGATGAACGGGTAGGTGTACTCCGCATCCACCACCTTCACGGCATTCTTGATGGCCGCATCGAAGTCGCCGTCGTTGCGAATGGTGCGGTGCGGTGGCGATGCGAAGAACTCCTTGGCTTTCGCGGCCCAGCCGGCACTCGACTGCTGCGACGTGGGATGCGCGGCCCACTGCACCACCAGCTTCTCGCGGGCCTTCTGCACCTGCCACCAGTTCCGCCCCACGATGGCCACGCCGGGCATGAGGCCCTGCAGATTCGCGGTGCCTTCCACCACGAACGCATGCGTCACCCCGGGCTGCGCCTTGATCACGTCGAGGTTGGCGCTGGCGACCTTGGCGGCATACACCGGCGCTTTCACGAACGTGGCGTAATGCATGCCGGGCACGGAGACGTCGATACCGAAGATCGGCTTGCCGGTGGTGATGTCCCGGATACCCACCGTGGTGGTGCGCTTGCCGATGATGCGGAAGTTCCGAGGATCCTTGAGCGGCACCGTTTCGAGCGCGGGGGGCGTCATCGTGGCGGCCGTGGCAGCCAGTGCGCCGTAGGTGGCCTGCTTCTTCGATGCACGATGGTGCACGACGCCCCTGTCGGTCTCCAGCTCACCGAAGGGCACGTTCCACTCCTTCGCCGCGGCGGCGAGAATCATCGCGCGACCGGCCGCACCCACACGACGCATGGGCAGCCAGTTGGTGGGCGTGGCGGTGGAGCCGCCGGCAATCTGCGCCTGATACTTGGTGGGATCGAAGTCGGCCTGCTCGACGCGGACGTTCTTCCAGTCCACGTCGAATTCCTCGGCGATCAGCATGGGCAACATCGTCTTGATACCCTGACCGATCTCGGGATTCTTCGCCGTGATCGTGACGATGTTGTCGGCGGTGAGGCGGATGTACGCGCTCAGCATGGGATCGGCGACGGGTGCCGTACCGGTGCCCAGGCGCTGCAGGGCTTCGAGCGGTTCCGCGTAGCTGGCCAGCAGAATGCCGCCGCCGGCCAGCGCACTCACGCGCAGGAAATCGCGGCGCGAGAAGCCGGTCGACGCGGCGGTGTTCGCCGTAGCGTTCGTCGTGGCGTTCGCCGACGATTCGGACGCGGCTGCCGGAGTGGGTGTGCTCGTGGGATCGATCATCGTCGCCATCGTTCAGTCCTCGCGCTGATTGTCGGGACCGGTGCGACCCGCGCCGGCCGGAACCGTACTGGCCGTGCCCGACTTGATGGCCGCGGCACGATGGACGGCGGCCCGGATACGCAGATACGTGGCGCAGCGACAGAGGTTCGTGTTCAACGCGGTGTCGATGTCGGCATCACTCGGCCTCGGTGTCTTCTCGATGAGCGCGGCGGCGGCCATCATCTGGCCGGCCTGACAATACCCGCACTGCGGCACATCGAGTTCTTCCCATGCCTGCTGCACCGCGTGGGCTCCATCGGGCGAGAGACCTTCGATGGTCGTGATCTCGGCGCCGGCCGCCCGCGAGACCGGCATGTTACAGGTGCGTTGCGCAACGCCGTTCACATGCACCGTACATGCGCCGCAGCGTGCCACGCCACAGCCATACTTGGTGCCCTTGAGATCGAGTTCGTCGCGCAATACCCAGAGCAGGGGCATGTCGGCCGGCACATCGACCGTACGGGTCTTGCCGTTGACCTTGAGGGAGATCGGCATCAGAGGCAGGGTTGAGGGAAGATCTGAAATGTGCGACCGGAGCCCCCATGAGGCCATCCCTCGCCGTGGTCGGATATGTCACGTGATGAAACGTCGATGCGGGAACGTCCACACGCCCGAGGGATAAAACGCACCATGCCTACCATTGCCGGTTCGAGGGTCGCCAGGCTGATCGTTGTCGCGGGCGGCGTGGCCTGCGGCACGTTCCTGTCCGCCTGCAGTCGTACGTCCAGTTCGGCCGAGCCGGATGAGTCCACGCCCGACACGACGACCACGGGACAGGTGCTGGCCGATCGTTCCCCCACCCCATCGTCGACGAGCGGAGTGGTCCGTGCGGAGACGTGGGCCAGCGGTCTCGTCAATCCATGGGCGATAGAATTTCTCCCCGATGGACGGGCGCTTGTGACGGAACGTCCCGGACGTCTGCGGATCGTGGCGCGGAACGGGACGCTTTCGGCGCCGCTTGCCGGTGTGCCGGCGGTGCATGCCGTGGGACAGGGTGGACTGCTGGATGTTGCACTCGATCCCGACTTTGCAGCGAACGCCACCATCTACCTCTCGTATGCCGAAGCAGGTACGGGTGGATCGGGGACGACGGTGGCGCGCGCCCGGCTCACCGAAACGGGACTGCAGGATGTGCGGGTGATCTATCGCCAGACGCCGAAGCTCGATGGCGGTGCGCACTATGGCTCGCGTCTCGTGTTCGGACGCGATGGCCTGCTGTTCATCACGCAGGGCGATCGACAGAACTGGCGTGAACGCGCGCAGGATCTGACGATGGGTCAGGGCAAAGTCGTGCGCATTGCTCCGGACGGCAGCGTGCCCGCGGACAATCCCTTCGTCTCACGCAGGGATGCGCGTCCGGAAATCTGGTCGTACGGTCATCGCAACATGCAGGGCGCCGCGCTGCATCCCACCACCGGACAACTGTGGACCGTCGAGCATGGCGCGCGTGGTGGCGATGAGCTCAATCACCCCGAGCGCGGCAAGAATTATGGCTGGCCGGTGATCACCTATGGTGTGGACTACTCGGGCGAGAAAATCGGCGAAGGCACGGCCAAAGCGGGAATGGAACAGCCGGTCTACTACTGGGATCCCGTCATCGCCCCATCGGGGATGACGTTCTACAATGCCGATGCGATCCCCGGATGGCGCGGCAGTATCCTCATCGGCTCACTCACCCCCGGTGGTCTGGTGCGGCTCGAGCTCACCAATGGCCGCGTCACGAAGGAAGTGCGCTATCTGGGAGAACTCGGAGAACGCTTCCGCGATGTCACCGTGGGCCCCGACGGGTTCGTGTACGTGGTGACCGACAACAGCAATGGACGGGTGTTGCGGATCCGACCGGTGTGAGAAGAGGGGACGTGCCGTCGCGCCATTCGTCAGAACACGCGCCACAGCAGCATGCCCACTGCTGCCATTGCGACTGCCCCCAGCACGATCGCCACCATGCCTGGACGTCGTGTGGGTACCGCCGGCGACATCTGCGGGGATGAGGAAGGGAACACCGCGTCGTTTGCTGCCGCGGCGTACTCACCCGTGCTGACCGGCTGTGCCTGGATCGCATCGATGGTCTTGACGATCACCGATGCCGAATGTGGACGGCGATGCGGATCCTTTTCGAGACACTGCATGATCACGTCGCCGAGAGCCGGAGGCACGTCCTTGCGTCGGTCGCTCAATGGCGCCGGTGTTTCCGAGAGCTGCGCCGCCATGGTGGCGCGCAACGACGTTCTGGCGAGTGGCGGGTCACCGGCGACCAATTCATAGGCCATGCACCCCAGTGCATAGATGTCCGCCTTGTGATCGACCAGTTTGGCCGAGTTCACCTGTTCGGGAGCCATATAGGCGGGGGTGCCCAAGGCCATGCTCACCGTCGTGACACGCCGACCGGTGCGCAGCGCGTCGTCGCTGGCATCGTCGAGGGCTTTGGCCACGCCGAAGTCGGTCACCATGGCCACGCCATCACACAGCAGCACGTTCTCCGGCTTGATGTCGCGGTGCACGATGCCGCGGGCATGCGCGTACGCGAGCGCCGAGGCGATCTCACGCAGCAGCCGGATGACCTCCGGCAACTGCAGCGGGCGTCCGGCCAGCAGGCGTTCGCGCAATGTCTGCCCCTGGACATACGGCATGCTGAACCAGGGGATGGCCCGCTCCGCGTTGCTTGCGGCCTGTGTGCCGGATCCGCTGGCGTCCCCGCTGGTATCGCGCTCCGAAGAAGCACCGGCGCTCAGCAGCGGGACCAGATGTGGATGCTGCAACCGGGCGGCGAAGGCGATCTCCCGGCGAAACCGCTCCACATCCACGCCGGCCGCCAGTTCGGGCGGGAGCGCCTTGAGCACCACGGGACGGTCGAGCGCGACTTCGGTGGCCAGAAAGACACTCGCCGAGCCACCCCCCGACAGCTCGCGCGAAATCGCGTAGCTGCCGCCGAGTTGCCGCTGCAGGCGGTCCCGTACCGAATGACGCGGCGAGTGCGCGTCCGTCGACGACTCCCCGGCTCGAAAGGTGGTCACCCGGGGTAAGCTAGCGAACTCACCAGACGCCACCAGAAGTGGACACCGGTTCCAATGGCTCCACGCTGGTGCGGTTTGTGAAATCCATCACATAATTCACCGCATATGGAACTCGGTATTTACACGTTCGGTGAAACGGATCCCCGCCGCACAGATGACAGCACGGTCGTCGCGCAGCGGATCCAGGACCTCATCGAGGAGATCGTGCTCGCCGACCAGGTGGGGCTCGATGTCTTCGGAGTGGGCGAGCATCATCGCCCCGACTATGTCATCTCCGCGCCAGCGGTCGTGCTGGCCGCGGCGGCGTCGCGCACATCACGCATTCGTCTCACGAGCGCCGTGACGGTCCTGAGTTCCGACGATCCCGTGCGGGTGTTTCAGGATTTTGCCACGCTCGACCTCATCTCCGGCGGTCGGGCGGAAATCATGGCCGGTCGCGGAAGCTTCATCGAATCCTATCCGCTCTTCGGACAGGATCTGGCCGACTACGACGCGCTGTTCGCGGAGAAACTTGAATTGCTGCTGGCGCTGCGCCAGCGCGAGCGCATCACCTGGCAGGGCACCCATCGTCCGTCCATCGACGATCGTGGGGTGTACCCCCGACCACTGCAGCAGCCATTGCCGGTGTGGATTGCCGTGGGTGGTACGCCACAATCGGTGGTGCGCGCGGGGACGCTGGGGCTTCCGCTGGCCATCGCCATCATCGGTGGCATGCCGGAGCGATTCGTGCCGTTCGCCGATCTCTATCGGGAAGCCGGCGCAAAGGCGGGACACGATCCGTCCACGCTCAAGGTGAGCATCAATTCGCATGGTCTCATTGCCGACACCACGGCGCAGGCCGTGGACGCGGCATTCCCGCCGTACATCGATACGATGGCGCGTCTGGGGCGGGAGCGTGGTTGGCCGATGCCCACACGACAGCAGTTCGATTTCGAGCGTTCGCCCCGCGGCGCGATGCTGCTGGGCGAACCGCAGGAAGTGATCGACAAGATTCTTTTCGAACACGAGCTGTTCAAACACGACCGCACACTGGTGCAGTTCAGCATCGGCCCGATGAAACACGCCGACATCATGCGCAGCATCGAACTGTTCGGCACCCGCGTGGCGCCGGCCGTGCGAAAAGCACTGGGGGTGTCGGATGCCGACACCCCCAGCGGTCCGGCGGCGGATCAATAGCCTATCGGTCGCAGATCAGTAGCGGATCCGTCGTCGGTCATCCGCTGCCGGTTTGCCGGTCTGCTGCGGCTCATCACTTGGAGAGCGCACGCACCACGTCGATGAGGGCGCGCACACGCGGGGCGTCGGACGACTTCGTCGCATCGGTGGCGAGCTGCGAAGCCAGCAGCGTGAGGGCACCCTTGCGTGTCGAGCCGCTGGCCTTTTCGGCTGCATCGAGTGACTTGTTGATGGCCGCGATACGCGAATCGGACAGCGCATCCTTGCGGGCCAGCTGATCCACATACGCCCGTGCCACGGGGAACGCGGCGGGCCACACGATCTTCGTCTGGAGCTGCGGATTCACCTCGTCGTACTTCACGAGCTTCGCGGCTTCGATTTCATTGGCCGAGAGAAACTCGCTGGGCTTCAGCGCGAAGATGTCGAGACCGCGTCCGATCTCGGAGCCGATGATGTAGCCGTTGTACCAGTAAGTGGACCAGTACCCGGCAAGCGTGAGCTGCTCGGCGATGGGGCCGCGATCGAAGTACGCGATCTCCACCGGCCGGGAGGGATCGGAGAAGTCGAAAATCGACATGCCGCCCTGATACCACGCCTGCGCCATGATGTCTCGCCCCGGCACGGGAATCAGCGATCCGTTGTGCGCGACGCAGTTTTCGGCGTCGGTTTGCGCGGCCGGCAGTTTGTAGTAACCCACCTGCTTGAGCTTGTGATCGGCACCCAGCGTGAAGAGCGCATTGGCGCCCCAGGTGGGCTTGTCGGTCGACCGGCAGCGCGGCGCCGTACCGCCGCCCCACTCGTCGGTGAAGAGCACCGTCGTGCCGGCGTTGTTGAACGTCGCCGAATGCCAGTAGGCGAAGTTGGGATCGATGACTTCGTCGATGCGCCTCGGATTGGCCGGATCCTTGATGTCGAGCAGGATGCCGTTGCCCGAACAGGCGCCGGCCGCAAGACCGATTTCCGGATAGGCCGTGATGTCGTGGCACTGGTCGGTGCGTCCGGTGTTCTGCGTGCCGTCGCCGTGCGCGCCACCCTTCCAGAGACCGGCCACATTGCCCTGCGCATCGGCGAAGATGCGCGGCATGTTCACGATCTCGGCGTTCTGTGGCGCAGCCAGGGGCACCTTGATGACTTCGATGCGGAAGTACGACGTGTTGGCGTCGTCCACGGCCCGATTGCATCCGGCGAGTTCATTGGATGAACGCACCGGACCCGTACCCTGCACGTACACATACACCGTGCTCCTGTCCTTCGGGTCGGTGACGAGCGTGTGCGTGTGTGAACCGCGGCAGGTCTGCACGGCGGCCACCTGCTTCGGATTGTCGATGTCGCTGATGTCGAAAATGCGCACTCCACGGAAACGCTCAGCGCTCACCGTGTCGGCCACGCCCTGCGTGCCACAATCCACGCGTCCGGCGAGATCCTCCACCGACATGAAGAGCAATCTGCCGTGCACCGACAGATCGCCCTGACCGCCCTGACACACGAACGCCTTGCGCAGCGTGGGCGCTTTGGGGTTGCTGATGTCCCACGCCTGCCAGCCGTGCCAACCGCCCTGGAAGACGAGATTCTTCTGGAACGCGAGATCGGAGTTGGCAAAACCGAAATCCCCGAGCTGCTGCGGATTGAACCAGCCGTTCTGCTTGGGCGTGTGCGAGACGAGTTCGAGATTCCGGATGGCTTCACCGGCATCCTGGAAGCCGGTGCGCAGCCCGATGCGGGGATCCTGCGCCATGCCAGCGGACGGCGTGACGGCGACCGCCGCCAGGGTGGAGGCGATGACGAGGAGCGCGCGCGTGCCGCGCAGGCGGACATCGTGACAATGACGGGTCATGGGCGAACGAGTAGTGAAAGGTGTGACAGGTAGGACATGTGGGACAGGTGATGCTTCAGGGCAACTGCGCCAGCAGGGCCTTCATACGACGGATCTCGGCGCGCTGATCGGCGTCCACGTCGGACATGATCTGGAACACCATGGGCTCCTGCGCGGCACCAGGGCTGCGCAGGAGCTCGGCCACCATGACCAGCGCGCCTTCGTGGTGCTGGATCATGTACTGCAGGAACAGCCGGTCGAAGGTGGTGCCTTCGACGTTGCGCAGCGAATCCATCTGTGCCGGCGACAGCATGCCGGGCATGGCCGTGTGCGCCGCGTGCATGTCGTGGGACATGGCCTGTTTCGTGTCGCCGGCTTCCCCATGGGCCGTCAGCCAGCGCTGCATGATGCCGATTTCGTCCTTCTGGGAAACGGCGATCCGTTCGGCGAGGCTTTCCATCTCCACCCGTGAGGAGCGCGCGGGCACGAGGGCGACCATCTCCAGTGCCTGCGCATGGTGGCCGATCATGCCCTGCATGAATGCCACGTCGGCCGCCGTGTGTTTGCGCGACGCCACGGATCCCGGAGTGCCAGACGTGCTCTGTGCGTTCACGGACATCGCCGTCGCACCGTTCACAACGGAGACGACGAGGACAGTGTACAGAACCGTGGGGACGATGCGACGACATGATGTGGGAAAGGCCATTCTCACGCTCCGGACCGACAGGAAAACACGACGGGCATAAACTACCGCTTCAGTGAGTGCGCGACGACCAGTGCACCGCGGTGATGCGCCAGCCAGCGGCGGCCCGCTCCAGCACGATCACCTCCGCACCGGCGCTGCCCCGGGGACGATTACCGTAACGACCGGTGAGGGTTTCGGTGACGGTGCTGTAGGCCACGTCGCCCACCACGATCACGGTGCGCGGAATGCGCGCCACGTTGTGTGAACGGGCAAACGCGATGTCCGCCGGCAGATGTCGTACCCGATACTCCGCAAGCGGTTCGGCCGTGCCCCGTTCCAGGATCTGCGTGTCCGGATCGAGCAGATGGAGTACCGTGGCACTGTCCCCACCGGCCAGCGCGGTGAGGAACTGCGCCACCACGGCCGATGCGGCGCTGCTGTCCGCACTGCTGCCACGCGGATAGCGCGAGTCGGGCGTCGCCGGCGGCATCTGGTGGCCCGCGTGAGGATCCACCTTGGCGGGCGCCGCGTGGCCCGTGTGGGCGTTGTCCGCACGCGCGTCGTCTGCATGGGCATTGCCTTGCGCGCCAGTGGCCGCACCTCCGTGCGTGAATCCGGTCATGGCCCCGGTACTGTCGTGCTGCATGACGGCACCCATGGTCACCGAGGGGATGGGAAACCGCGACGTGAAGCCCACGACCGGACCACCCATGTTCTCGATGCCCATGTGTTCGGACATGCGGCGCCAGGCCGCCTCCGTCATCACATACGACGTATCGTCACGGAAACGCCGAGCGGCGAGCAGAATCTCGTCGCGTTTGTGAGAGCGTGGCACACCGGGGTTGGCGAGGATGTCCGACACGACATCGTGCATGGAGTGCAGATTGTCGAAGATGATGGCCGCCTCCGGATAGCGCTCGGCGAACGCTGGAGAGATGGCCGCCGTCATGGGCATCTGATACGGCATGCTGCGCGGCGCATCGGTGAGCATCTGGAAGAAGCGCACCGTGGCCGCCCGCACACCCGCATGTCGTTCGGCCGCATTGCGTCCCACCATGAGCGGCTCGTACAGCCCCACCTGGAACCAGTGATAGCCCCAGATGAGCCCATTGAACTTCGGATACTTCACGCGGAAGGCGAGCGAGTATGGCTGCTCCTGCATCAGTGCCATCGACTTGGGCCTGCTGCTGAAGGCGATCGCGGGACGCGACTTGTAGTACGCGAGCAGCTTCGCCACAGCGGCATCGCGCTGGGGCCAGTCGAGACGGTCATCGGCGAGCACATCGTAGATCTGCCGATGCAGCAGATGGGCCCAGTCGAACATCGTCTTCGCCTCCGGCGCGAGCCGGGCGTACATCGGTTCGATGGCGGCTTCCTCGAGTGGCAGGCGTGGCGGCTTCTGCAACACCTGCTTCGTGAGCTGGTCGTAGCGACGGGTCTCGAGTTCGGCGACCGGCGCGTTGGGAAAGCGCCACATGGTTTCGTACAGGATCGCGTGTCCGAAGTCGAAGGCGTTGAAGAGACGATCGGCGTAGGCGAAGTGTGTGCGGAACTGCCAGTTGTGCGGCGCCTGCAGATAGAACTGCTCGTAAACCGTGGACCACTGCGCCGACAGGGAGGCGGGCAGCAGGCAGAGCGCGGACGCCGCGAGTGTGCGCAGACGGCGGCTGAGGGTCGATGGCCTGATCGGGCGCATGATCGAAGGCATGATCGGTGTCATTCTCCGTGTCATGGTCAGTTCCCCCGCCACGGCAGGCCGATGGCGACGGCGGCACCGGTGGTGGCGAACCATCCAGGCTCGTTTCCGGCCAGGCGATATCCGCCACCCATATCGAAGGCCACGCGGGGACTGAGTTGCACGCGCGTCCCTGCCGCGACGTCCCACCGCAGCGATGCCGCGCGCACCAGCGGCTGACTCGTCACGACTTCGGCCGTGAACAGCATCGAACGCAGCGGCAGGGTGCGATCGACCGCCATGCCCACCTGCCAGCGCGAGTATTCGGCGTTTGCATCGACGTCGGCGCGTGTGGACGGCGGTGCCGTGGTGGGATCATCGGCGAAGGTGAACTGTCCGTTCACGTGCACCCGCGCCCACGGCAGCGTGCGGGTGGCGATGGCCTTGATGGTGGGGATCTGCGTGGAGGGACCGAGGCTGCCCGCGGGAATCACCACATCTCCCACGACGGCGAAGGCCGGGATGTTCGTCTCGGCATTGAAGTTGTAGAACGCCGACAGCTCCACGCCGCCAACCGCCGTGGTGCGCGCGGTGTTGTTGCCGCCGGCATGCAGGATGGGCACACCGATCTCGATGTGCATGCGTGGAAGCAATCCGATGGCGATTTCCGGTTCGATGCCCCAGCGATAGGCACCGGCGCGCGAGCGTTCGATACGGAACGGGGCGATCTGCAGCTCGAGGGCCTGTCGCTCGAGCGCGTAGGCGTCTTCGACGCGGATGGGTCGACCGGCGTCGGTGTTGAAATAGTCCGTTTGTGCACCGGCAACGGACGCTGTCGCATGACCGAGCGCGAGCAGCGCCGCGGTCACGCGCAGGGAGTGCGCGAACATGTGGGTCCTGGGATACGGGAAACACGGAGCGTGTCGACGGACCGGTCGGAAGACGGGTCGGAGCACGCCGGGCGTCATGGCGATGAACGTCGATCGGATGCGGCCGGTGGCAGCGCATCCGCGTGTTTCACGCGCGCGGAGGGGGCGGTTCGGGCGCGAGCCGGGTGGAGCGGGGCAGATGATCGTTCTCGAACGCGAGCGTCGAGGCCATCTGCGTGGCGTGTGTCGGAAGCATCGGAACGCCGGTGACGATGGCGCTCACCGCACAGGCCATGGCCATGGGGCAGGCGAGGGGCGCCGTGCCATGATGGTGCGTCTTCGCGGGGGACTGGTGCGGCGAATGGCTCGCCGAATGGTGCACTGCGCGATGCGCCTCATGGTGCACGGCCTGTGCATCGGCCCCCTGCACGGCGCTCCCCCGGTCCGCTGTCGGATTGCACGCGGCCAATGCCGTGATCACGGCAGTCACGAGGACATGCGCGCCGAGGAGCATGGCCAGGGACCGTCGGAATCGCAGTGCGAGGTGCAGCAATCCGGAGGGCATGGGGGCAAGCTAATCGATCCCGGAGAGAGCGTCAGGATCCTGCTGGGCGGCCGCCGGGCCCGGCGATGGGTGTTCCTACATAGGTGTCTTGACAATAATTGTTAAAACAGGAATATTGGATGGCATGAGTGTATCCAGTCATGACATGTTCGATGGCGCCGGTGCGCCACAGCCGGCGCTGCCCGGCAGTTACGGAGAGGCGCCGCCTCGCTTTCGGCTTCCGGAGGCGCTCCGGCTGGGACCGGTGCATCTCCAGGTTTCCAATCTCGATCGGTCGGTGGCCTGGTATGCGGGAGTGCTCGGGCTCACCGAACTGTCGCGTCGCGGAGATGTCGTCGCACTGGGCGCGGTGGGGGCCAGCGAGCCACTCGTGATCGTGGAGGCGCGGCCGGGCACGAAGTCCGTGAGACCGGGGTCGCGCCTCGGGCTCTATCACTTCGCCATTCTGATGCCCGACCGTCCGGCACTCGGCCGTTTCGTGCAGCACCTCGCCGATATCGGGGCTCGCGCCGGCGCGGCCGACCATCTGGTGAGCGAAGCGCTGTATCTGCAGGATCCGGATGGGCTGGGGATCGAGGTGTACGCCGACCGTCCGCGATCGACCTGGCAGCGGCTCGGACGCGAGCTCATGATGGCCACCGACCCGCTCGATTTCCCGGCGCTGGCGGCCGCGGCGCGGGGAGAGCCCTGGTCCGGTATGCCCCCGGGGACGGTGATGGGGCACCTGCATCTGCACGTCGGGGACCTGGCGGAGGGGGCCGCGTTCTATCACGCGGCGCTCGGGTTGGATCGCATCGTCTGGCGCTATCCGGGCGCGCTGTTCCTGAGCGCCGGTGGATATCACCACCACCTCGGCACCAATACCTGGGCGCAGGGAGCGCCGTCGCCCCGGGAAGACGAGGCGCGACTGCTGTCGTGGAACATGATCCTGCCGACGGTCGCGGACGTGGCGGCCGTGCAGGCCAGCATGGCAGGTGCGGGATATGAAGGGATGAAGGACCCGTGGGGGACGAGGCTGAGGGTGAGTGTCTAGTGGGGGAGGCGGGGACTACGGGGGCTGGGACTACGGGAGCTGGAACGACGGGAGCTGGAACGACGGGAGCTGGGACCACGGGAGCTGGAACGACGGGAACCACGGCGCCACGGAGGCTGGAGAAACGGGAGACCTACGGGTGTCCGTAGTCCCAGCTCCCGTGGTCCCAGCTCCCGTCGTTCCAGCTCCCGTCGTTCCAGCTCCCGTTTCCCTAGCCCCCGTAGTCCCCGCCCCTCTTGCATACCCCCTCCCCCTATTATAACTTGCTGCATACCCACCCCGGGTATAACTCAAGGAAGGAGCCCATGCAGACCCTTACGTTCGAAATCAACGGCATGTCCTGCGGACATTGCGTCAAGGCCGTCGAGAAGGCCCTCGCCTCCGTCGAAGGCGTCACCACCCAGACGGTGGCGATCGGATCGGCCACGGTCGCGCTCGATCCGGCGCGCACGAGTGCGCAGCTGGTGACCGACGCCATCACGGACGCCGGCTACCAGGTCACCGCGACGCACTGAGGGAGCGCGTCATGGAAACGCTCCGTATCCCTGTCACCGGCATGACCTGCGCGGCGTGTTCGTCGCGTGTGCAGCGTGCGTTGCAGAAGCAACCCGGTGTGGCGGACGCCAACGTCAACCTCATGATGAAGAGCGCCACGGTCACGTTCGATCCGGGGGCCGTGACACCGGAGGCGCTCGTCGCCACGATCGAGGACACGGGATACGGAGCGTCGCTGGCCAATCCGGATCAGACGGCGTTCGAAGAGCAGGAAGCACGCGATCGCGCGCAGGACGACGAGTATCACGAGCTGCGCGGCAAGGCGATCGTGAGCGGCATTCTCGGCGTGATCGCGATGATCGTCAGCATGCCCCTCATGTCGATGCTGGCCGGGGGGATGTCCGGTACGTCGCAGGGTGGTGCGCATGCGCACGGCGGCGCGGTCGTCGTCGATCCGTTCATGCGGTGGAGCATGGATACGCTCGATCCACTGCTGCGCCGCGCGATGCCGTGGTTGTACACCATGCCGGCGTCGGTCCTGACGGCCGGCTTGCTGGTGGCCACGCTGGTGGTGATGCTCTGGGCGGGCCGCCACTTCTACACGCGCGCCTGGGCAGCGGCCCGTCATGGCGCCGCCGACATGAACACGCTGGTGTCGGTGGGGACCCTGGCCGCGTTCGGCTATTCGGTGGTGGCCACCCTGGCTCCGCAGTTCTTCACGAGCCGGGGCGTGGCGCCCGACGTGTACTACGAGGCGGTGATCATCATCATCGCGCTCATTCTCACCGGCAACATGTTCGAGGCCCGCGCCAAGCAGCGGACATCGGCGGCATTGCGGGCGCTGGTGGATCTGCAGCCGCCCACGGCGCGTGTGCTGCGTTTCGACGAAGAGGTCGATGCTCCCGTCGACACCATCGAAGCCGGTGAAGTGATCATCGTGCGACCGGGTGAACGCATTCCCGTGGATGGCGAGATCGTGCAGGGCGAGAGCGCCGTCGACGAAAGCATGCTCACGGGCGAATCGCTGCCGGTGGCCAAACAGGTGGGCGATCGGGTCATCGGTGGCACCATCAATCGCACCGGCGCGTTCCGCTATACGGCCACGACCCTGGGTGCCAACAGTGTCCTCGCGCAGATCGTGAAACTCATGCGCGACGCGCAGGGGACACGCGCACCCATTCAACGACTGGCCGACCGGATCAGCGCGGTGTTCGTGCCGGTGGTGATCGGGCTTGCCGCCCTCACGTTCGGGATCTGGTACTTCGCCGCCGATCAGGCGCCCCTGGTGCGCGCTTTCGCGTCGGCGGTCGCGGTGCTCATCATCGCCTGCCCCTGTGCCATGGGACTGGCCGTTCCGACGGCCGTGATGGTGGCCAGCGGCAAGGGCGCCCAGTTGGGCGTGCTCATCAAGGGAGGCGAGGCCCTGCAGCGCGCCGGTGACATCACCACGGTGGTGCTCGACAAGACGGGCACCATCACCCGGGGCGCGCCGGCCGTGACCGACTTCGTTCCGGCGCCGGGGCTGACCATCGACGCCGATACGCTGCTGCAGCGGGTGGCGTCACTGGAGCGTGTCAGTGAACATCCGCTGGCCGAGGCCATCGTGCAGCATGCCGCGGGAAAGAACCTCACGCTCTTCACACCCGAGGGATTCGCTTCGGTGACCGGTCGTGGTGTGCAGGGCGTGGTGGATGGGTCGGCGCTCGCCGTCGGCAACGCGACGTTCATGCAGGACTGGGGCGTATCCACGGCATCGCTCGACGCGGAGGCCACGCGCCTGGCCGGTGACGGACGCACGCCGATGTACATCGCGATGGATGGCGCGCTGGCCGGCCTGATCGCCGTGGCCGACCCCATTCGCGACAGTTCTCCCCAGGCCATTGCCGCATTGCATGCGCTGGGGCTGCAGGTGGTCATGCTCACCGGGGACAACGAACGCACCGCGCAGGCGATCGCGCGCGCCGCCGGCGTCGATCGGGTGGTGGCCGGTGTGTTGCCCGAGGGCAAGGTGCGCGAGGTGCAGCGTCTGCAGGAGGAAGGGGCGGTGGTGGCGATGGTGGGCGACGGCATCAACGATGCGCCGGCGCTGGCGCAGGCCGATGTGGGCATGGCCGTGGGCAGCGGCACCGACATCGCCGTGGAAGCCGGCGACGTGGTGCTGATGCGCGGTGATCTGCAGGGTGTGGTGCGCGCGATCGCGCTGTCGCGACGCACGATGCGCACGATGAAACAGAATCTCTTCTGGGCGTTCATCTACAACGTCATCGGCATCCCGATCGCCGCCGGCGCGTTGTATCCGGCGTTCGGTCTGCAGCTCAGTCCCATCCTGGCCAGCGCGGCCATGGCTTTCAGTTCGGTGAGCGTCGTGACCAATTCCCTGCGGCTGCGCCGGGCCACCTTTGCCTGAGTCGAACGATCCCATGTCGCACGATCCCGTGACGAAGAGCGCCACGACGAAGAGTGCCACATCGAAGAGTGCCACATCGAAGCCGGCGAAGCGCGTAAAGCCGGCAGAACCGGTCGCGACGGAAGGCCGCAAAGCCGTGGCAGTCGACGCCGATGCGAAGCAGCGCAATCAGAAACGTCTGCGGCGTATCGAAGGACAGGTACGCGGCCTGCAGAAGATGGTGGAGGAAGGCCGCTACTGCGCCGATATCCTCACCCAGATCGCATCGGTGCACGAGGCGCTGCGGGCCGTGGGGCGGGAGCTCGTGCGCAACCATCTCAAACACTGCGCCACGCAGGCCATCAAGCGCAGTCCGGAAGACGCCGAAGCGATGTACGACGAGCTGGTGGAGATGATGTACCGCACCAGTCGCTGACAGTCCTGCCGATCGTCCCGCTGGTCGTGCGGCGCCTCGTCTCGCGGATGGTCCCGTCTACTCCCGCATCGCGAACAGATCGATCTGCGGCGGTTGGGTCGGCAGTCCGAGCTCCGCGAGCGCATGCACGGTCCACTGATCGCGTTCGCCGGGCTCCAGGCGATGCACCGTCACGCCCAGGTCGTGCACGAGTTCATCGATGATGCCATCGATCTCCTGCTGAAACGACGGACTGACCGCCCGTTTGCCGTCGAATGCGGGCGCCGACAGGACGGGGACCTTGAACAGTGCCTGATAGCTGCGCACCCACTCGCGTACCAGCGGCTCGAGTTCCGCGCGGCGCCCCACGCGGGCCACGAGATAGGCGTAGTTGTCCAGCACCGACCGGTCGCAGACCACGACTTCGTAGTGCGAGGCCGCTTCGATCTCCTCCGCGATCTGCGTGTGCAGAATCCACGCCTGCGCATCGAAGGTCGTGTCTTCGTTGATCGGCAGGGGACACCGTCGGGCCACTTCCTTCACGATGTCGACCCCGAGATCGAGTCGCTTGAGCTGGGCCGCGAGGTCGAAACAGAGCGTGGTCTTGCCCACACCGTGTGTTCCCACGAAAGCCACTTTGAGTCGGCGACGACCGAGTGGATCGAGCGGCAGCAGAATGGACGTCGCGGACATGGATCGTGGCTGGAGCGGGTGATGCAACGTACGTTACAACGTACGTTGCATGGCATGGACAACACGCCGTGCGGTACGGACGTTACCAATGGCGCAGGGCTTTCGTAACCTCACCCGCCGTGGCGCAGGGCGCGCCGCTGTCTGTCACCGGACGCACGCATGACGATTCGAGCCGCCGTGTTGCGAGCCACGGCACTTCCGCGCCCGTATACCGACAGTCTTCCGCTGACGGTGGAGACGGTGCAGCTGACCCCGCCGCAGGCACACGAAGTTCGTGTGCGCATCGTGGCTGCCGGTCTGTGTCATTCCGATCTGTCGGTGGTGGACGGCAACCGTCCGCGGCCACTGCCCATGGTGCTGGGCCACGAAGCGGCGGGCGAAGTGATCGAAGTGGGGACCGGTGTCGGCGATCTCGTCGTGGGCGATCATGTGGTGTTCGCCTTCGTGCCCCAGTGCGGTCATTGTGCCCCCTGCCGCAGTGCCCGACCCGCGTTGTGTGAACCCGGCGCCGCGGCCAACGGGGCCGGCGAACTGCTTGGCGGCGGCCGACGGCTGCGCGACAGGCACGGCGCACCACTGCATCATCATCTCGGGGTTTCGGGCTTCGCCGAGGAAGTGGTGGTGTCGCGCCAGTCCGTCGTACGGGTGGACCGTTCGTTGCCATTCGAGATCGGCGCGCTGTTCGGTTGCGCCGTGATGACGGGGGTCGGCGCGATCGTGAACACGGCGCGTCTCCGGCTTGGCGAATCGGTGCTCGTCACCGGCCTCGGTGGTATTGGCTTCGCGGCGGTACTCGGGGCTCTGGCTGCCGGCGCCGGCCAGGTCGTCGTGGCCGATGTGAACGACGATAAGCTGCGGCAGGCGCTCGCCCTCGGTGCGCATGCCGCGGTGAACAGCAGTGCGGACGGCGCGGTGGAGCAGGTGCGTGATCTCACGCAGGGCGGCGCGGATGTGGGGCTCGAATGTGCGGGCGTCGTGGCCGCGCTCGACTTCACATGGCGCGCGACCCGTCGTGGCGGACGCACGGTCACCGTGGGACTGCCGCATCCGTCACAGACACTGGCCATTTCGCCGGTGCAGCTGGTCGCGGAGGAACGCACGTTGCAGGGATCGTATCTTGGCAGTTGTGTGCCGTCGCGGGACATCCCGGCCTACATCACGTTGTATCAATCGGGTCGCCTACCGGTGGACCGGTTGCTCACCCATCGTCTTTCGCTCGACGATATCAACGACGGTTTCGATCGCCTCGCGCGTGGCGAGGCGATCCGTCAGGTCATTCTGCTCTGAGTTGCCCCATGCCCACTTCCGAGTTCGCTTCGCTGTCGTTCTATCGTACGCAGGGTTATGTCGACGGCGCGTGGCTGGCGGCGGATGACGGTTCCACGTTTGCGGTGCACAGTCCGTCCACGGGAGCGCATCTCGCCGATGTCGCCGACATGGGGCGGGCTGAAACGCGTCGGGCGATCGAAGCCGCCTCAGCGGCCTGGCCGGCCTGGCGGGCGATGACGGCCAAAGAACGTGGCGCGCTGCTGCGTGAGTGGTTCACGCGCATCGTGGCTCACCGCGAGTCGCTGGCCCGTCTCATGAGCCTCGAATCGGGGAAGGTCATCACGGAAAGCCTCGGCGAAGTCACCTACGGCGCGTCGTTCGTGGAATGGTTCGCCGAGGAGGCGAAGCGGGCGTATGGCGATGTGATTCCTCCGCACACACGCGATCGGCGCCTGGTCGTGATCCGGCAGCCGGTGGGTGTGGTGGCCGCCATCACCCCGTGGAATTTCCCGTTGGCCATGATCACCCGCAAAGTGGCGCCGGCGCTGGCGGCCGGATGTCCGGTGGTGATCAAGCCGCCGGCCGAGACGCCGCTCACCGCCCTGGCGCTCGCGGCATTGGCCGAAGAGGCGGGGATTCCGGCCGGTGTGCTGAATGTGGTGACGACGAATCAGGCGTCGGAGGTCGGGCTCGAACTGTGCGAGAATCCGCTGGTGCGGAAACTGTCCTTCACCGGCTCGACCGATGTGGGACGCACACTCATGGCGCAGTGTGCGCGGAACCTCACCAAGCTCTCGCTGGAGCTCGGTGGCAACGCACCGTTCCTGGTGTTCGACGACGCCGACCTCGATGCCGCGGTGCGTGGAGCGCTGACGGCGAAGTACCGGCACAATGGGCAGACCTGCGTCTGCGTGAATCGCATCCTGGTGCAGGACGCGCTGTACGATGCCTTCGTGGAACGCTTCAGCGCGGTGGTGGCGGGGCTGCGCACCGGTGATGTGCTCGATGCACAGGTGCAGGTGGGGCCGCTGATCAACGAGAAGGGAGTGATCAAGGTGGAGACCCTCGTTGCCGATGCGCTGAGCAAGGGAGCGAGCCTGTTGCGCGGTGGACATCGCCGCGAGGGGTTTTACTTCGAGCCCACGGTGCTGGCCAATGCCACACCGGCCATGCGTATCGCGCGTGAGGAAGTGTTCGGACCGGTCGCGTCGATCTTCCGCTTCCATACCGAAGCGGAGGGCATCGCGATGGCCAACGACACCGAGTACGGTCTGGCCGCCTATTTCTACAGCCGCGACGTGGGTCGGTGCTGGCGCGTGGCGGAGGCGCTGGAATACGGCATGGTGGGCATCAACGAGGGACTCATCTCCACGGAAGTGGCGCCTTTTGGCGGCATGAAGGCGTCCGGTGTGGGCCGCGAAGGGTCGCGATACGGACTCGACGCGTTTCTCGAGATGAAATACCTCTGTTACGGCGGCATCTGAGTGTCGTGCGGATGCTGCGACCTGTGCCGCACCCGGTATGCGGACAACTTCTTATCGTGACATCAACCTGATGACATCAACCGTCGGAGTCGCAGTGTCCCTGATCACACGGATCGTCGTCCTCCCGGTGCTCGTCGCAGTGCTCATCGCACCCCTGACAGCAGCGGCGCAGGACCGTTCACAGTCGCGCTCGATGGTGGCGTCGTCACAGGGCGTGGTGGCCAGCGAGAGTGTGCTCGCTTCGCAGGTGGGGGCGCGCATTCTGGAGCAGGGGGGCAATGCCATCGATGCGGCGATCGCGGTGAACGCAATGATGGGACTGGTCGCGCCGATGAACGACGGCATTGGTGGTGATCTCTTCGCCATCGTCTACGAGGCAAAGACGGGGAAGCTGTACGGCCTGAACGCGTCGGGGTGGGCACCGAAGGCACTGACCGCCGAGTATCTGCGCGGCAAGGGACTCACCCGCATGCCGCAACGCGGAATCGATGCCGCGACGGTTCCGGGCGCGGTGAAGGGATGGGAAGCACTGCGGACGCGTTTCGGGAAGCTCAGCTTCGCGCAGATTCTCGCGCCGTCCATCCGGTACGCCGAGCAGGGATTCCCGGTGGGTGAGGTGGTGAGCGTGTACTGGAAGGACAGTGAAGACGTGCTGCGCGCCGATCCGGCCACGGCGAAGACATTCCTGCCCGGCGGCACACTGCCCAAGTCGGGAGACGTCTTCCGCAATCCCGAACTCGCGTGGACGTACCGGCAGATCGCGGCGCAGGGTGCGCAGGCGTTCTACACGGGCAACGTGGCGGCGAAGCTGCTGGCGAGTTCGAAGGCGCATGGCGGCACCATGACGGCGGCGGATCTCTCGGAGTACGAGCCGGAGTGGGTGACGCCCCTGTCCACCACGTATCACGGCTGGACGGTGTACGAGTTGCCGCCCAACGGGCAGGGGATCGCGGCGCTCGAGATGCTCAACATCATGGAGCGGTTCCCACTCGCGAAGATGGGCCACAACTCGGTCGCGGCGCTGCATCACATGATCGAGGCCAAGAAGCTGGCCTACGCCGACATGCAGCGCTACGACGGCGATCCACGGTTTGTGAAGATCCCGCTGGCCGGGTTGCAGTCCAAGTCCTACGCTGCCCAGCGGGCCGCGCTCATCGACGCGCGGAAAGCCACCTGCACGATACCCGCGGGCGAACCCGACGGCACCGACAACGGCACCACCTATCTCAGCGTGGTGGACAGGGAGGGGAACATGATCTCCTTCATCCAGAGCAACTATTCCACGGTGGGATTTGGCGCCGGTCTGGCGGTGGCCGACGCGGGTTTCGTCTGGCACAACCGTGGGGGCGGATTCTCGCTGGATGCCAACAGCCCCAATCTCATTGCCGGCCGCAAGCGTCCGCTGCACACCATCATTCCGGCCTTCATGGAGAAGGACGAGATCAAAATCGCCTTCGGCATCATGGGGGGATGGAATCAGGCGCAGGCGCATGCCCAGTTCGTGTCGAACATCGTCGATTTCGGCATGAACATTCAGGGGGCACTCGACATGCCGCGTTTTTCCAAGGAAACGTTCCCCGGCTGCGACGTGAATTTCGAATCCCGCATCTCGCAGGCCGTACGCGACTCCCTGGCCGCGATGGGGCATCAGATCGTGATGCGCGGCGATTTCTCCAGCACCCGCATGGGAGCGGGCCAGGCGGTCATGCGCAATTTCACGACCCGGGTGAACTTCGGCGCGTCCGACCCGCGCAAGGACGGTAGTGCGATTGCGGAACTGCTCTCTCTCCCTCTCACACCGGTTCGGCGATAACCGTTGCGGACTGGGGTGGTTTCCGTTTCAGCGGCTCAGTCATCATTCGCTCCGCCTGTTCCCGAAGCGCCGATGATCAGCACATCGACGCCTCTCCCTTCCACCAGCAACCTGTCCACTATCGAGCCGTGCAGCAGGCGATGCCACCACGGGCGTTCACTGCGGCCCACGAGTACGAGTGACACACCCTGACGGTGCGCGAAGTCGATGAGCGTCCGCGCAACATCGGTACCTTCGAGTTTCACCACCTCGGCTCCCATCCGCTGCGCGAGCTGAATGTTTTCCACCAGTGCACGCTGGATGCCGGTGTCGATGCGGTCTGCGCGCTCGGCCGGTGTCTGCACGTACACGCAGTACCAGTCCGAGTTGAGTCGTCCGGCAATGCGACGGGCCTTGTGCAGGAGTGCCGCCGTACGGGGGGGATCGCTCGCCATGGCCACCAGCAGGCGATCGGGGCTGGTGTGCACATTGGGGCTCCGGCCGGTTTCCCGTCGCACCAGTTCCATGCGCTCGCGATCAACCGAGCTCGCCGCTTCACGCAGGGCGAGTTCCCGCAGCGTCGTCAGATTCTCGGCCGTGAAGAAGTGGGCGAGTGCGGTGGAAACCTTGTCGAGCGCATAGATCTTCCCGTCGATCAGCCGGCGGCGGAGTTCGTCGGCAGGGACGTCGATATTGACCACCTGATCGGCGCGACCCAATACCCAGTCGGGGACTGTTTCGCGCACGATCACACCGAGCACCTGCTGCACGATGGGCGCGATGGATTCCACATGCTGCACGTTCACCGCGCTCACGACACTGATGCCGGCATCGAGCAGATCGAGCACATCTTCCCACCGCTTGCGATGCCGGCTGCCCGGCACATTGTTGTGCGCCAGTTCGTCCACCAGGACCACCTGAGGACGACGTGCCAGCACCGCCGCGAGGTCCATCTCTTCCAGTGCAACGTCACGGTAGTTGAGCCGGACCCGTGGGACGACTTCGAGATCGCGCACCAGCGACGCCGTCTCCTGGCGCCCATGCGTTTCGATCAGCCCCGCCACCACGTCGACGCCCCGCCGGCGGAGGTCGTGCGCTTCCTGCAGCATGCGTACGGTCTTGCCCACGCCCGCAGCGGAACCGAGGTACACCTTGAAGTGCCCGCGTCCATCCCGAGGCAGCAGGGAAAGCAGCGCTTCGTCGTGCGAGTCGATGGACGTGGAAGACGTCATCAGAGACGGAAATTGATCGCCAGCGCAAAAAGCGTCTGCGCGCGGCGGACGTCCGGCACAAAATCGCCAACTGTGCCCTGGTAACCATCCGCCGAGGTCGTACCACCCGGTCCCGCAAAGAACGGCACATCGGAGGCGCGTGTCATCACCTCTCCACGGACCGTGAAAAAGTCGGTGGGCATGAGATCGATCGTGGCCGTGAGACCGCGGACGTTCAGCGACGTACCATCGTCCACGAACCCCACCGGCGTCGGTGCCAGCGCGAGATAGCGTGACGGGTTGGTGATCACCTCGCCGCGCACCGCAATGGCCAGGCGATCCCGGTCGAACCAGATGCGGTTCGTGAACGACGTGCCAGCCATGTAGGCGTTGGCGGAAGACGGACCATCACCTCCTCGTTCGAAACCGTAGTGGTTGTTGAGCGAAAAGGCCATCTTGCTCACGCCATGCGATGCCGGTCGGTCGAGATAGCGCACCAGCACGGAATGATCGTGATGAAAGCGCCTGCGTGCTGGATTGCCGCGCTGGTCCGCGCCGTAGTAGAGATTGGCAATCAGGCCCAGTGATCCCGTCGGACGATAGTGGGTGGAGAACCCCACGCTCGGCATCGCGTTCCAGCGGCCGAATGTCTGGAAGCCGTTCATGATCCACGGTTCCAGCTTGAGTTTCGCGGTCGGATAGAATGACGCACGGACGCCCTGGAGATAGAACGGCGTGAAGTCGCTCACGAGCGCATGGTTGTAGTTCCAGTTCTCCGCCAGGAGGTAACTCTCGAGCCCGATATAGCTGGAGAAGATGCCGGCTTCGATGTCGAACCCATGTCCCTTGTCGACGTGATAGCCCACCGAGGCCTGGCGGATGTTGCGCAGATTGGCCGTGCTCAGGTTGCGCCCGCGGTGTACACTGCCATCGAGATCCTGTACGATGTCGAGCATGTTGCCGGTCTGCAGTTCGATCCGGCCGATGACATTCTGGTGATTCCACGACACACCGACGCTGGCGAGGTTGATCTGAAATTCCCCGCTGCGACCGATGGTGGCCGATCCCGTCAGTGTGTTGTCACGCGGCCGGTTGCTCGAGAGGGCAAAATAGGTGTCGAGATACAGGCTGCCGGTGATGGACGCGCCGAACTGCAACAGTGTCGATCGTTGCCGGCTCTGGCCATTCATCCAGGTGAAGTCGGCCCACGCAAAGGGGACTTCGGATGCAGTGGTATCGGTGCCCGCGGTCGTGCCTGTCGTGCGCGGGCCGCCGGAGTCTGGAGCCTCCGGTCGTATGCGCAGCGTATCTGCGGCGTGAAGCGAGGCGAGCAGTGTCGCCGTGATGAGCGGTAGCATGATCGCGATGATGATCAGTGCGAAGACAGCGAAGACGCCGGGGGATTCAGGGAGGTGGAACGCGCGCTCAGCGAATCCAGCGCGAGATTGAGACGCAGGACGTTCACGCGCGATTCGCCGAGTACGCCGAACTGCCGCGACTGTGTTCCCTGCGTGACGAGCGTCATCACCACGGTCGGTGGCAGATCGCGCGCCGCCGCGACACGGGAGACCTGCAGCATGGCGGATGCTGGAGAGATGTCTGGATCGAGTCCGGACGCCGATGCCGTGACCCAGTCGGCCGGGATACGTCCCCGTTCACCTCCCGCGGCCACGGCCGAATCGACGCGCGCGGTTATGCGGGCGGCGAGTGTGCTGTCGGTGGGGCCCTTGTTGGAGCCTCCCGACGCCATGGCATCATATCCCGCGCCCGCCGCCGACGGGCGTCCATGGAAGTAGCGGGGTGAAGTGAACGACTGCCCGATCAGGGCGCTGCCGATCACCGTGCCGTTCCGTTCGATGAGTGAGCCCTGCGCCTGTCGGGGAAAGACTGTGTTCGCGACGATGGTGACGCCAACGGGATAGACGACGCCGGTGATGAGGCAGAGCGCGGCGGTCATCACGACGGCGGGGCGGACCTGTTGCAGCATGGATGCCTCCGGTGATGATTCAGACGAGATGCAGGTTCACGAGCGCCACGTCGATCAGCTTGATGCCCACGAAGGGCACCACCAGACCGCCGAGCCCGTAGATGACGAGATTGCGGCGCAGCACCGTCGCCGCGGCGGCAGGGCGATAGGTCACGCCCCGCAGCGCGAGTGGAATAAGGGCCACGATGATGAGCGCGTTGAAGATCACCGACGAGAGAATCGCACTCTGGGGTGAATGCAGCCGCATGACGTTGAGCGCATCCAGCGCGGGAAACGCGGCCAGGAAGATCGCCGGGATGATGGCGAAATACTTGGCCACGTCGTTCGCGATGGAGAAGGTGGTGAGGGCGCCACGTGTCATGAGGAGCTGTTTGCCGATCTCCACCACCTCGATGAGTTTGGTGGGATTGGAGTCGAGGTCGATCATGTTGCCGGCCTCCTTCGCCGCCTGTGTGCCGGTGTTCATCGCCACACCGACATCGGCCTGCGCCAGCGCCGGGGCATCGTTGGTGCCGTCGCCCGTCATTGCCACCAGGCGCCCGCCCTGCTGCTCGCGGATGATGAGCGCCATCTTGTCTTCGGGCCGCGCTTCGGCCAGATAGTCGTCCACGCCCGCCTCGGCGGCGATCGCCGCGGCCGTGAGAGGATTGTCGCCGGTGATCATGACGGTACGGATCCCCATCGCGCGCAGACGGTCGAATCGTTCGCGCATGCCGCCCTTCACGACGTCCCGCAACTCGATCACACCGAGCACCCGGCAGCGCACGGCACGGTCATTGTGGGCATCGCGCTCACATTCACCGACGACGAGCGGAGTGCCGCCTGTCCGGGCGATCGCTTCGATGCGGGTATCGAGATCGGCAGGTATGGTGCCGCCTTGTTCGCGGATCCAGCGCACAACCGCATCGCCCGCTCCCTTTCGCAACTGCAGGCTGCCGATGTTCACACCGCTCATGCGCGTGCTCGCGCTGAACGCCACGAACTCGGCGTCCGCCACCGCCTGACCGCGCAATCCGAACCGCTCTTTGGCCAGAATCACGATGCTTCGACCTTCCGGAGTTTCATCGGCTAGCGAGGCGATCTGCGCGCTTTCGGCAAGACGTGTCTCCTCCACGCCGGCCACGGGGTGGAAGGTCGTGGCCAGCCGGTTTCCGAGCGTGATCGTGCCCGTCTTGTCGAGCAGCAGCGTGTTCACGTCACCCGCGGCTTCCACCGCACGGCCGCTCATGGCGATCACGTTCTGCTGGATCAGGCGATCCATGCCGGCAATGCCGATCGCGGACAGCAGTCCACCAATGGTGGTGGGAATGAGACACACCAGCAACGCGATCAGTACCGGCACGGCGACCGACGAGCCCGAGTAGATGGCCATCGGCTGCAGCGTCACCACGGCCAGCAGAAAGATGATCGTGAGGCCGGACAGCAGGATCGTCAGCGCGATCTCGTTGGGTGTCTTTTGCCGGGATGCACCCTCCACCAGGGCGATCATGCGATCGATGAACGTCTCCCCGGGGTTGGCGCCGATGCGGATGACGAGATGATCCGAAAGCACTTTGGTGCCGCCGGTGACAGCCGATCGGTCGCCGCCACTTTCGCGGATGACCGGTGCGCTCTCGCCGGTGATGGCCGACTCGTCCACAGAGGCCACGCCGATCAACACCTCGCCATCGCTCGGAATGACGTCGCCGGGAAAACAGACCACCAGATCTCCGCGGCGCAGCGTGCTGGCGGATACGACTTCGAACGCGCTGATGTCCACCTCGCCCACATCCGACGCATCCAGGCGTTTGGTTACTGTATCCGAGCGTGCTGCGCGCAGACTGTCCGCCTGCGCCTTGCCGCGTCCCTCGGCCATTGCTTCGGCGAAGTTGGCGAACAGCACGGTGAACCAGAGCCAGAGTACGATCTGGAGAGTGAAGAAGACATCGGTGGCGCCGTGGACGATATCGATGGCCAGGGATATCGTGGTGAGCACACTGCCAAGCAGCACCACGAACATCACCGGATTCCGCACCATGTGACGGGGATCCAGCTTGTGCCACGCTTCCCGCATCGCATGGCGTACGATCGTGCGCTCGAAGAGCGGTCGCGAAGCGTTCGTCATGCGAAGAGCCTCCCGGCGGACGTGAGCAGATGCTCCACCACGGGGCCGAGCGCGAGCGCCGGGAAATAGGTGAGGGCGCCGACGACGAGAATGACACCCAGCAGCAGTCCCACGAACAGCGGGCCGGTGACGGGGAATGTGCCGGTCGTTGCCGGAGCGACGCGGCGTTCGGCGAAGAAACCCGCGAGAGCGAGAACCGGGACGATGAGAGCGAACCGGCCCAACAGCATCGCGATACCGAAGAGCGTGTTGTAGTACGTGGTACCGCCGGTGAGTCCGGCAAAGGCACTGCCATTGTTGGCGGTGGTGGATGTGAAGGCGTAGAGCACTTCGGTGAGACCGTGCGGTCCGCGATTGTTGAGACCTGCCAGTCCTGCGGGCAGCACCACGGACAAGGCCGTGAGCGCCAGCACCACCAGCGGGAAGGCGAGGATGTAGAGCATCGTCATCTGGATCTCGCGCTGCTGAATGCGTTTGCCGAGATACTCCGGCGTGCGTCCCACCATGAGGCCGGCGATGAACACGGTGAGCACCACCATCACCAGCATGCCGTACAATCCGGCGCCCACGCCGCCGAAGATCAGTTCGCCGAGCTGCATGTTGACCAGCGGCACCAGTCCGCCGATGGCGGTGAAGGAATCGTGCATGGCATTCACCGATCCACACGATGCATCGGTGGTGATGGTCGCATACAGCGCGGAGTTCACGATCCCGAAGCGCACCTCCTTGCCTTCCATGTTGCCGCCGGCGTGACCGGGCAGGTGTCCGGCCACATCGACGCCCGCCCGCGCGTGAATGGGATTCCCTCGCGCTTCGGCCCAGTACGCGAGCGATGCTCCGCCCATGAACAGCACGAACATCGCACTCCAGAGGGCCCACCCATGTCGCACGCTGCCGATGCCGCGTCCGAACATCCAGACCACGCCCACGGGAAGCACAAAAATCGCGAACATCGACCACCAGTTGGTGAGCGGCGTGGGATTTTCGAAGGGATGTGCGGCGTTGGCATTGAAGAAACCGCCGCCGTTGGTGCCGAGCTGCTTGATCGCTTCCTGGCTGGCCACCGGACCGCGCGCGATCGTCTGTGTCGCGCCGTCGAGTGTCTGCACCTGCACAGGTCCTTCGAACGTCTGCGGCACGCCCTGTTGTACGAACAACAGGGCGAACACGAACGCCAGGGGCACGAGCACGTACAACGTGGCGCGCACGAGATCCACCCAGAAGTTGCCGATACGTCCGCCGCCGGTATTCGTGTCCGATCCGCGCCGGGCGATGCCACGCATCAACGCCACGGCCACACCCAGACCGACCGCCGCCGATGTGAAGTTGTGAAACGCGAGCTGCGTCATCTGTGAGAGATGGGACATCGTGCTCTCGCCGGCATAACTCTGCCAGTTCGTGTTCGACACGAAGGAGGCGGCGGTCTCGAACGCCTGCCGGTCGACCACCGCCCCCAGTCCGCCCGGATTGAACGGGAGATATCCCTGCGCACGCAGCACCACATAGGTCAGCATCATGCTGACGGCACTGAAGAGCAGCAGGGCTGCGGTGTATCCGGTCCAGTGTTGATCGATGTGCGGATCCACGCCAGCCAGTCGATACAGCCCCCGTTCTACCGGTGCCAGCCAGCGCATCCGTCCATCAAAAACGGCCGTGAGATACCACCCCACCGGTTTGGTGACGAGCAGGACGGCCAGGGCGAAGAGGGCGATCTGCAACCACCCGTTGGCGGTGGTCGTGCCGAGATGGGTGTTCACGAGGGAACCCATATCAGAAGCGCTCCGGGCGGATCAGGGAATACACCAGATACGCCAGCACCAGCAGCGCCGCGCCTATTTGAACGAACGTGATGGTCATGGGAACCGTCCGGTGCGTGCACCATCCTGATCCCGCTCACTTGCCGGGCCGGACCGTCGTCCGAGGGCCTCACACCCCCGCACATACAACAGCATCACGACGAACACGACCGCCGTGAGCAGCAGGTAGAACAGATCGCGCATGCAGACCTCGTATCGCGTGAGGCTACCGCAACGGTAGTCATCGTCCGATCGGGCGATGCTGCATGGTGGAACCGACGCCGTGAACGTCGCACAAAGGCATGGATGGTGGCACACAAAGAACTCACAAAAATCCCGGAAATTCCGCCGGGTCCTGCCGCTTCCGGTTACCCTGTCTCGAACGTGTCGATCAGATCGGCGGCCGGCAGGCGGAGCGCAAACACGCTGCCGCCACCTTCTCTCTTCTCCATGGTCAATGAGCCGCCCTGGGCCTCCGCCAATCCGCGGGCAATGGCCAGGCCAAGTCCGGAACTTCCGACATCCGGACGCGCGGTGCTGGCGCGATGGAACGGCGCGAAGATGCGTTCACGCTCTTCCTCGGGCACGCCGGGGCCCCGGTCGGCCACCCGGAACACGAGCATCGGGCCTTCCCGCACTACGGTGAAATCGATGGGGGCATCGACGGGCGCGTACTTGAGCGCATTTTCGAGCAGGTTGCCGAGAATGCGGACGGAGTGTGCGAGATCGAAGGTGCCGATCAGCAGCGGATCGTCGGGATCGAGTGCCGCGCGAATGGCACGACCGGCTGCCGCACCACTCACACGCTGCAATGTCGCGCCCATGAGTTCGTCGGCGGTATTGAGCGCCAGGGCGAGCGGCATACCACCCGCCTCGAGACGCGAGAGGTCCAGCAGATCGGTCACGAGGCGGTTCAGGCGATCGACTTCCTCTTCGATCACCAACGCCCGGTCGTCACCGTCGCGTGCCATGTCATGTGCCAGGCCACGAATGGTGGTGAGGGGTGTGCGCAGATCGTGCGAGACGGTGGCGAGCAGCGCATCCTTGAGCTGATCCGCTTCACGCAGTGCTTCGGCATGTGCGGCATCCGCCTGTGCCCTGGCGGTGAGTTGGGCGACTTCTTCCGCCCGCCGATGGGCTTCGTCGGCCTCCCGCTGTGCACGCGTGAGCAACTCCGCGGCCACCACACCGGTGGCGAGAAAAGCCACCAGCACCAGCCAGTCGAGTGGATCGGCAACCACGAGCGTTGCGAAAGGTGGCAGGAACAGCCAGTCGAAGATGAGGAAACCGGCGAGCGCCAGCACGATCCCCAACATCCGACCGCCGGCCGCACTGCCGCCGAGTACGACCAGGAGCAGCACCAGAGCCACATGCGCCTTGTCGAGCGCATCCCGTAGCATGAAGAGACCGATGGTGACCGCGACGAGCGCAATGATGCTGCCGAACCACGCCCGACCCGTTCGTGCATGGCCGTTGGTCATGGCGTTCTCGTCATGGCTTTTTCACCGTCCGTCGGTGAATCGGTATCCCACGCCACCTTCGGTCACGATCAGCGTCGGACGCAACGGATCGGCTTCCAGCTTGCGACGGAGATGACCGATGTAGACGCGCAGATACTGCTGGGCATCGCCGTGGTGACGTCCCCACACGGCGTCGAAGAGCTGTTTGTGCGTCATCGTGCGTCCGGCATGAGTCACCAGGGCCCGCAGCAGATCCCACTCCGTGGGAGTGAGGTGCACCGCCACGCCGTTGTTGGTGACGACACGATTGGCGAGATCGATGGTGATACCATCCCTGATCAATGGCATGTCACCACCGGGCACCGGCCCCATCTTCGCACGTCGGAGGAGCGCCCGCATCCGGGCCTGCAATTCGATGGTGGAAAACGGTTTGGTGAGATAGTCGTCGGCACCTGCGTCGAGTGCGCGGGCCTTTTCGGCGTCACTGTGTCGTGCCGAAAGCACCAGGATCGGCGCGGAACTCCATTCGCGCAGCGCGTGACATACGTCCACGCCATCGTGGTCGGGCAGGCCGAGATCGAGTACGATGAGCGCCGGGCGTTCGCGTCGCGCCAGCTCCAGGCCTGTCGTCGCATTGGAGGCTTCGAATGCCACGCCGGCATCGTCTTCGACCGCGGCACGAATGATCGAACGGATAGCCGGCTCGTCGTCGATGACGAGAATGGGCGCCGATCGGGACATCAGAGCGCTCCCTTGGATGCAGAGGAGGTCTCCGAGGCCGCGGTCGTCCTGTGCATCGTCATCACCCGTCCCTCGCCGAGTTGCACGACGACATCCGCCACGCGATGTGCTTCCTCGGGATCGTGCGTGACCAACAGCATCGGGACGCCGGTGCGCTCGTGCAGGTGGCGCAATTCGTGTCCCAGTGCGATTCGCAGTGGGGCATCCAGCGCCGAGAGCGGTTCATCGAGCAGCAACAGCGACGGTTGCGGGGCCAGAGCGCGGGCGAGTGCCACCCGCTGCTGTTCCCCGCCACTCAGTGCGGAGGGACGTTTGTCAGCGTGCCGGTCGAGATGCACCAGGGCCAGCATCTCCCGCACGCGCGTGTCGCGGGCTTCACGCGGGAGCGTGTGCAGTCCGTAGGCCACGTTCTGTGCGGCGGCATAGTGCGGAAAGAGCGCGTAGTGCTGGAAGACGTATCCGATATGGCGTTCACGGGCCGGCACATCGATGCGGGCATCGGTATCGAACAGCACACGACCACCCAGCACGATGCGTCCACTGTCGGGATGCAACAGACCGGCGATGGTGCGCAGGGTGAGTGTCTTGCCGGAACCGGAAGGGCCCACCAACGCGACAATGCCTCCCGGTGTGTCGAACGCCACATCGAGGGCAAAGGCCGGCAGTTGGCGACGGATGGCGACGTGCAGGGCACCGGGCGCTGTGGTGGTGGGTGCCGCGGCAGTATCCGGAGTCTTCGGACGGGCCGTCATCGCGGTGGCTCCCGCAGCGGGTCCACGGGAGCACGCCCGGCGCGTGTGAGCGCGGCGAGTGCGAGGCCCGTCATGAGCGACAGCAGCAACGCGAGGGTGGACGCCCGTGTGAAGTTGCCGGCCTGCACGGCATCGTAGACGGCCAGACTCGCCGTCTGGGTGCGTCCCGGAATGTTGCCGGCGAGCATCAGGGTGGCGCCGAACTCGCCCATCGCACGGGCAAAACAGAGGGCGGTGCCGGCCAGAATGCCACGCCACGCCAGCGGTGTGGTGACCGTGAGAAAGATCGACCACTCGGAGCGTCCGAGGGTGCGTGCCGCGTCTTCGTAGCTGGCGTCCACCTGCTCGAATCCGCCCTGGGCGGCACGCACGAGGAACGGCGCGGCCGCGACGAACGTGGCCAGCACCGCGGCGCCCGGCGTGAACACGAGTGGCGCGCCGAAGAGGGTCTCGTACAGGTGCCCCACGGTGCTGCGCCGACCGACCATGACGAGCAGATAGTAGCCGATCACCGTAGGCGGCAGCACCATGGGAAGCAGCACCAGCACTTCCAGCAGCGCACGTCCACGAAATCGCCGCCGCGCCAGCAACCAGGCCAGTGGAATGCCCACGAGCAGTGCGCACACGGTGGCAAGCGTCGCCACGAAGAGCGACAACGCCAGGGGCCAGGTGCCGATGTGCAGGTTCACCGCGGCTTACCTGGCATCCTCGTCGAATCCGAACCCGTGCATGGCTTCTTTTGCGGCCGGCGTTTCGAGGAACGCCAGGAACTTCACGGCAGCATCCTGATGTGCGCTGGCGGCCATGACGGCCACCGTCTGCCGCAGCGGGTCATGCAGGGCGGCATCCACCAGCGTGTGCCCCAGCACGGTGTCCCGGGCCACCAGGGACAACGCCACGAGGCCGACATCGGCATTGCCGGTGCTCACGAACTGATAGGCCTGCGAGACATTCGCTCCCAGCACGATGCGTGGCTCGACGGCTTTCCAGAGCCCGGCGCGCTCGAGCGCCTGTCTGGCTGCCAGGCCATACGGCGCATGAGCCGGATCGGCAATGGCAATGGATCGCACGGTGGACGCGGCCACGTCTTCGAGGCGTGCGGGAGCCGGGCATCGCGCATCGGCGGTCTGCGACACGAGTCGCGTGGTGGGACAGCGGGCGATCAGCGCCAATCGCCCGAGCGCATACACGCGGCGGGTGCTGTCCACGATCATCGAGCGACTGGCCAGGGAATCGATGGCCGGTGCGTTGGCCGCGAAAAAAAGATCGGCCGGAGCGCCATTGATGATCTGCGTGGTCAGATCGCCCGTGGAACCGAACACGAGCACCAGACTGTCGCCACCCTGCGCGCGATAGAGACGGGCCACATCGGCCAGCGCGAAACGCAGGTCCGCGGCCGCGAACACCGTGACGGGTTCGACGGAGGTGGCCGACCCCGATGCCGTCCGGTCACGCGAGGAGCATGCGGTCGAGGTGGCAAGCGCCGCCGCCACCGCAACCATCGACATGACGACACGCGGCCTGGCGACTCGCGAGAAGGCGCGCACAATCGACGCGCGGATGCACCCGGTTGATTCAACGACCGTCGACCGCATGACGACAACCTCGGAACATCGGGAAAAGGACGGGGCACCCAGCCCCGTCCTCAAACTAATCCTCCCTCGTACGCGATGGACTTGTCAGGCCGGGTGCCCGATCATCCGTGCCGCCACCGCTTCCATGTCGTGCGACACGTCGTATTCGCGCAGTGCGTGCCGGGTGAGGCTCACCGCGAGTTCGCGCTCGCCCACGAGGGCCCGCTGTGCGCCATGCGTCTCGAGGAATGTCCGCTCCTCGTCACTGTGGGTGCGGGCCAGCACGGTGACCGTGGGGTTCAACTGACGCGCCAGGGCGAGAATGGCCCGGGTCTGATAGGCGTCGGGCGCGGCGACGACCACGAGGCGCGCGCGTTCGAGATGCGCATCCTCGAGAATGTCGGGGCGGGTGGCATCGCCGTAGATCACCGGCAGTCCGGCTTCACGCAGCACTTCGGTGCGCTCGCGGCTCGCTTCGATCACCACGTACGGCACCTTGTGGAGCGCCAGTTCCGCCGCGATCGGCGCCCCCACACGACCGTACCCGATCAGCACGACATGATTGTGCAGCTCGTCCTCGCTCATGCTCTCCGGCAATTCCGCGATGTCGCCCACCTCGCGTTCGAAGAGGTCCGCCAGACGCGGGTGACTGCGCAACCACCTGGCAATCGGTTCGACGGTGCGGAAGACGAAGGGATTGAACGTGATGGACAGCAGCGCGCCGGCCACGATGAGCCCGGTGGCTTCCGTGGGCAGCAGCCCGAGCGACACACCCAGCGCGGCGAGAATGAAGGAGAATTCGCCGATCTGCGCGAGACTCGCCGAAATCGTGAGCGCCGTGTGCAGCGAGTACCGGAACGCCAGCACGATGCCCAGCGACGCGACCGCTTTGCCGATCATGATGATGAACACGACGGCGAGCACGTGCAGCGGTTCACGCAGCAGGATCAGCGGATCGAACAGCATGCCCACCGACACGAAGAACAGCACCGCGAAGGCATCCTGCAGGGGCAGGGCGTTCGTGGCGGCTTCGTGACTGAAATCGGACTCGCTGACGATCACGCCGGCAAAGAACGCACCGAGCGCGAAGGACACACCGAACAGCGCGGCGGCTCCGAACGCGATGCCGAGTGCCACGGCCAGGACGGCCAGCGTGAACAGTTCCCGGGAGCCGGTGTTGGCCACGCGGCTGAGCAGCCAGGGAATGGTGCGGCGTCCGATGATGAGCATCATGGCCACGAACGAGATGACCTTGAGCAAGGTGACGCCCAGTGTGCTCAGCACGCTGCCCGACGCCGGTGCGGCATGCCCTGCTGCGTCGGCGGCCGCGGCCGCGGTCGCGGCGACGGCTTCCGGTGACGCCCCGAGCAGGGGCGCCAGCGCGGGCAGCAAGACGAGCGCGAGCACGGTGATGAGGTCTTCGACGATGAGCCAACCCACGGCGATGCGTCCGTCGGCGGAGTCGAGAATGCCCCGTTCTTCGAGTGCGCGCAGCAGCACGACCGTACTGGCCACCGACAACGCGAGACCGAATACGATCCCCGTGCCCCACGACCAGCCCCAGAAGTGCGAGACCACGGCACCCAATCCGGTCGCCACGGCGATCTGCGCGAGCGCGCCGGGAATGGCGATGCGCCGCACCGCCAGGAGATCGGCAATGGAGAAGTGCAGGCCCACGCCGAACATCAGGAGAATCACCCCGAGTTCGGCGAGCTGGGACGCGAGCGCCCGATCGGCGACGAATCCCGGCGTGAAGGGTCCCACGGCCACACCGGCCAGCAGGTACCCGAGAATGGGGGGAAGTTTGAAACGACTGGCCAGCAAGCCGAAGAGAAATGCCAGTCCAAGGCCGGCGGCGATGGTGGCAATGAGGGCAGTATCGTGGGGCATCAGGTCACGGCGGACAGAGTCGTGCGACGGGATGCCGGTCGGGGTCCGCCTCGACGGACCCACGACCAGCGCGGGAGCTCAGAGCGACCGCGTGTGACCTGGTGGAGGGACCGTCGGCAGATAGGGAGGAATGCCACTGTCCGCGACGACGTGATGGGCGCATCGTCCGAGACGCAGGAGTGTTCTCCGGGCGTCGGCGGACGTCCCATCGCCTGCGACGGGTCCGCGTTTGTCGGAACCACTGCGCGCGGCCCGGTCATTGCCCGCGGCATGCCGCGAAGGCGACACACCCGACGACATGGACGATCGCGCGCACGAATGGAGGGGCGCGTTCGCCGTCTCCTGTCCATCCTGCTCGACGAAGGCGTACATCGACGCATGCGCGACACGGTCGACCCGATCCGTGAAGTGGATCGGGCCCGGCATCATCAGCGCTGTCGTGAGCGCCGTCAGCAGCGCTGCCCAGATGGCGAAGACCGGCATGCCCGAAACTAGCGTGCGAGTTTATGGCGCAACTAGTGTCGGGCGCCGGTTTCGAAGGTGGACAGATATCCGAAGACCGCGCGTGGCATCTCGCTCCGGAGGCGGGAGCGCATGGACGCGGGCGCATGCATCATCAGGTTCGAAACCCCGTCCCCGATGGCGCTTGCGACATCGAGACGGATGGCGCGCTCCTCGGCCGACGTTTCCGGCCAGCGACGGGCGAACGCCAGGTCCATGGCTTCACGGATGATGGCGTGCACGGCGGCCTCTTTGGCCATACGCCGCCCGCCCGGCTGGATGGCCAGCTCGTACAGGGCCGGCTTGCGCTCGAAAAACTCCGTGAAGGGCGAAAAGAGACGCTGGATGAACGTCTCGAGATCCAGCGACGCCCAGTCGGGCGCACTCTGGCGTACCCCCTCCGCGATGGCGACCGCTTCGCGGGTGTACCGCTCACGCAATGCGTCGAAGATGGCTTCCTTGGTGGGGAAAAAATGGTAGATCGACCCCACGGACGCGCCGGAGCGCTTGGCCAGTTCCTGCACCGAACAGGCGGCGGCCCCCACTTCGAGAATGAGCGCCTCGGTGGCGTCCAGGATCTCCTCGACACGCCGCTGACCCCGCTCCTGCCGCGGTTCCCGCTTCGGGGTGGCGGGGATGGCGTGGGATCCGGTATGGCTTTCGATTGCCCTGTGTTCGCCGGAGCCGATGTTCTCAGTGTCGTTCATGGGGTGATGGTACCTCTTCTGGGATCTCAATTCTAGTGTCTGTTTTCTAGTATTGACATTCTAGAATAATTCCTCTACTAATTCAACTAGAACAAACATTCCACTCTTTTCATGCCCAGTTTCGTTTCTCCCCCGCGTGGGCGAATTGCCCACCTGCTGACCACGGCGATCGTTGCGGTGAGTATCCTGCCCGCATCGGTCGTTGCGCAGTCCACGCGTTCCTGTTCGTCGGGCGTCGATTGCAGGCAAGTACCTGCTGTCTCCGCCGACAGCGTCGGACTCACGCTCGAAGAAGCCCTGTCCCGTGCGCTCGGTCAGAGCGAGGAAGTGCGGCTGGCCCGCGCCTCCGTCGAGCTGGCGGACGCACAGGTGACCTCCACACGGGCGCAGGCGCTGCCGCAGCTCACCAGCTCTCTGCGCTACACCCGCACCTATTATTCGCCCTTCCAGACGGGATCGTTCACGCTCCCCGATTCGCTCAAGTTCACGCCGGATACCACCGGTTCCATTCTCGAGCGGCTCGCCTACATCGAGCAGAACGCCAAGAATGCGGGACTGGCGGGGATGTCGGGCTTGTTCGGATCGCTGCCGTTGGGGCGGCCCAACACCTACGTCGCCAACCTGAATGCCTCGCAGGTGTTGTATTCGGGTGGCCGGACCGGGGCAGCCCTGCGCATTGCCGCCGACTACAAGCGCGCCGCGCAGTCGGACTACGTCGAACAGGTGTCGGAGATCGCCCTGCAGGTGCGTCGCGCGTATGTGCGTGCGGCACTCGCGCAGCAACTCGAATCCATCGCCCAGGCCGCGCTCGATCAGGCCCTGGCGTTCCAGGCGCAGCAGAAGCTGCGGCTCGATGCCGGCACGGCTTCCGAACTCGATATGCTGCGCGCCGAAGTCTCCGCGGAGAATCTGCGGCCGCAACTCGTCGAAGCGCGCAACGCGGCCGAGGTGGCGGTGCTCGATCTCAAGCGCCTCATCGATCTTCCGCTCACACAACCGGTGCGACTCACGACCGCGCTCGACGCGCCGGCGGCACTGCAGGTGGATACGCTGGCCGAGCCCGATCCCACGCGGGTGGCTGCCCAGCGCGCCTCCGTGGCGGCGGCGGAACGTCAGGTGGCGATTCGTGAACAGCAGGTCTCGATCGCCCGCGGGGCGTTTCTTCCCCAGGTCGATCTCTCCGTCAACTATGGCGCACAGAATCTCCCGCTCTCCACGTTCGGCTTCAACGATAGCCGCTGGCAGCGTGATGTCTCGGCGTCGATCGGGGTGTCGCTGCCGCTGTTCACGGGATTCAAGCGCGGGGCCGATATGCAGCAGGCCCGCATCGAACTCACCCGGGCGAAGCTGCAACTGGGACAACTGCGCGAGAGCGTGCAGCTCCAGTACCAGCAGGCGCGTGGCGAACGTCAGCGGGCCCTGAGCACGATCGCCGCCCGGCAGCGCACGGTCGAACAGGCGCAGCGGGTACACGATCTCACGGTGCTGCGATTCGAGCGTGGTCTGTCCACGCAGCTCGAAGTATCGGATGCACGGCTCGCACTGCTGCAGGCCCGCACGAATGTCGCGCAGGCCATTGCGGACTTCCACATCGCGGACGCCGGCGTGGAGCGCGCCCTCGGACGCCTGCCGGCGGCCGCACGCCTCCCGAGGAGCAACTGATCATGCGCATGCCGTTCTTCGCGCTCCGGGGCGCATCCGATTCCGATGGCCGGGCGACCGGCCTCCTTGCTGGCCACATCACGACTTCCGATGACGGCACGACCCGTCGCTCACTTTCCCGCATGTCTGCCATGTCGACCCCTGTGTCGTTCCGATTGCGTTCTTCCGCGGCGCGTGTCGCCACCGCGGCCATCGTCACGCTGACGCTTGCCGCCTGCGGTGGCGGCAAGGCCGAGAACGCGCCGGCCGCGGCGGCCCGAGACTCGTCCGTCGTGGTGCTGGGGGCCGAGGATGTGGCCGTGGCCCGCGAAGCGGAGATCGGTACCACCATCCAACTGAGCGGCGCCCTGCGTCCCAAGGACGTGGCGGTGCTGCGTGCGCAGGTGGCCGGCACGGTCACCGATCTGCGGGTCGACAATGGCGCGCGGGTACAGGCCGGCCAGCGTCTGCTGTCCATCCGGGCGGCCGGTGTCGTGAGTCAGGCGGCCGGTGCCAAGGCGTCCGTGGCGGCGGCCGAGGCCAATCTGGCCGTGGCGCGCAAACAACTCGAAGCGGCGCAGGCTCTGGCGGCGGCGGGTGCGATGTCGGTCATCGAACGACAGAGCGCGGAAGCCAGCTTCCAGGCGGCGCAGGCGCAGCTCGCGGCGGCGCGCGCCCAGGCCACCAGCGCCGAGGAAGTAGCCGGCCATACCTCGGTGGTGGCGCCGTTTGCGGGGGTCGTGAGTAATCGTCGCCGACAGAACGGAGAGCCCGTGGCGATGAACGACGAACTGCTCACCGTGGTCGACAGTCGTGTGCTCGAGCTGCCGGGCCAGATCGGTGTGGCGGACGCGGGGCGTGTGCGTCCCGGTCAGCGGGTGCAGTTCACGCTCGATGCCTTTGCCGGTGAAACGTTCGACGGGCGCGTGGCGCGCATGGACCCGGTGGCCGACGCGGGGACGCGTCAGGTGGGCGTGTACGTGGAACTGCGCAATCCCGCCGGCCGGATCGTCGGTGGACAGTTCGCGCGCGGACGCATCGATCTAGGTGCGAGCCGGTCGGTCGTGGTGCCCATCACCGCGGTGGTCGATGCGGCGGCCGACGGTACGGGTGGATCGGTGTTCGTGATCGTGGACGGCAAGTTGGTGCGCCGTCAGGTCGTGGTCGGATCGCGTGACGATGCGGCCGGTGTGATCGCGATACGCAGTGGAGTCGCGGCGGGTGAACAGGTGCTGCGCACGCCCACGGGCACGCTGCGTGAAGGCGCGCCGGCCCGCGTCCTGCCCGCCGATGGTGGCGCAGCCAGCACGCCCGCGACGGCGCCGGCCGCCGCGCCGGCATCTGCCCCCACCCCGAAGGACAGCGCTTCCGCGTCGAAGGAGTAATCCATGTCCACACAATCTCCCGGACAATCCCCAGGGCACGGCACGGGTGGCGGTGGCCTGAGCGGCGTGGCGATCCGTCGGCCGGTGTTCACGACGATGATCATGGTGGGACTCATCGTGCTCGGCATCTTCGGCTATCGCCGGCTTGCCATCGACGAGTTCCCCGATGTCGACATCCCCGTGGTGACTGTCCAGACGGTGTATCCCGGCGCGTCGGCGGAAGTGATCGAACGTGAAGTCTCGCGGCGCATGGAGGAAGCGTTCAATCCCGTGCAGGGCGTGGACCGCATCACCTCGGTGTCGCTGGAAGGTGTGTCGCAGGTGATCGTGGAGTTCGACCTGGGGCGCGATGTCGACGTCGCGGCGCAGGACATCCGCACGAAGATCGAGACCATCCGCCGGGATCTGCCCCAGGACATCGATCCGCCCATCGTGCAGAAGCTCGATCCGCAGGCCCAGCCCATTCTCTCGCTGGCGCTGTCCAGCAAGACGATGCCGCTGGTGAACCTCACGACCTATGCCGACGAGGATCTGCGCCGACAGCTCGAAGCGGTTTCCGGTGTGGGTGAGGTGCGGCTGGCGGGTGGCCTGGCGCGCGAGATCCGCGTGAATCTGATGCCGGCCGAACTCGAGGCGCGCGGCATCACCGTGCCCGAGGTGATGGCCGCGTTGCAGGCCCAGAATCTCGAAGTGCCGGCCGGACGCGTGGAGCAGGGCGCGAACGAGCGCATCGTCCGTGTGACGGGACGCATCACCGACGCCCATCAGTTCGAAGACGTGATCGTAGCGCTGCGCAACGGACAACCGGTGCGTGTACGCGATGTGGCGCGAGTGGAGATCGGCACGGAGGAGGAACGTTCGCTCTCGCTCGTCAACGGTGAGCGCGCTGTGTCCATCGACGTGGTGAAAGTCTCGGGCGCCAACACCGTGGCCGTGGCCGACGGGGTGCAGGCGGCGCTCGCGAAGCTGCGGCCCACGTTGCCGGCCGGTGTGGAACTCCAGGTCATCCGTGACAACTCGGTGAACATCCGCCACTCGGTGGACGACGTCATCAAGGAACTGCTGCTCGGCGCGCTGCTCACCATCGTCATCGTCATGCTCTTCCTGAACGACTGGAAGGCCACGGCGATCACGTCGCTCGCCCTGCCGGTGTCGGTGATCTCGTCGTTCGTGCTCATGAGCATCCTGGGCTTCACGCTCAACATGATCACGCTGATGGCGCTGTCGCTGTCCATCGGTATCCTGATCGACGACGCCATTGTGGTGGTGGAGAACATCGTGCGTCATCGCGAGATGGGGCGCGATCATTTCACCGCGGCACGCACGGGCACGACGGAAATCGTGCTGGCCGTGCTTGCGACGACGCTGGCCATCGTGGCCGTGTTCGTGCCCGTGGCGTTCATGCAGGGCATCATCGGCCGCTTCTTCTATCAGTTCGGTCTGACCGTGGCGTGGGCCGTGCTGGTGTCGCTGTTCGTGTCCTTCACCCTGACGCCCATGCTGAGCGCCTGGTGGGGAGTGAATCCGCACACGGCCGGCGCACACGGCAACGTGATCACCCGCACCATCGGGTCGTTCAACACCTGGTTCGATCGGCAGGCGACGAAGTACCGCTCGGTCATCACGTGGGCCTTGAATCACCGCAAGTCGACCATGGCGATCGCCGTGGCCAGCCTGGTGGGGGCATTCGCGCTCGTGCCCTTCATCGGCGGCGGCTTCATGCCCGACACCGACAACTCCGAGTTCGTCGTGCAGATCGAGACGCCGGAGGGCCAGAGCCTGGCTTACACGCGCGAGAAGGCGCAGTTGGCCATCGGGACGCTGCGCGCGTTGCCCGAAGTCGCGTACACTTATACCACGGTTGGCTCGGGCGCGACGGGTACTGTCACCAAGGGCGAGATCTATGTGAAACTCACGCCGGCTGCCGACCGTTCGCGGTCGCAGCAGGAAGTGATGGTGACGGCCCGCGAGCAACTGGCTTCGCTGCACGGGCTGCGGTCGAGCGTGCTCGTGGCCGGTGGACTGGGGGGATCGGTGGCGCCTATCGCCGTGGAAATCCGTGGCCCCGACGTGAACGAACTGCAGCGCATCTCGCAGCTGGCCATGACCGAGATGCAGCAGATCCCGGGCGTGGTGGACATCAAGTCGTCGTTGGGTGATCCCAAGCCCGAGTATCGTGTCGTACTCGATCGTGAGGTGGCCAATCGCGTCGGTCTCGACATCAGCGGGGCGGCGGCCACCATCCGTCCGCTGATGGCCGGCCAGACCGCCACGCGGTGGGAAGACCCCACCGGTGAAGAGCGTGATGTGGTGGTGCAATTGGCGCCCGAGTTCCGGCAGACGCTCGACGATATCGGAGCGATCCCCGTCCCCACGGCGACCCGGGGCGTGGGTGGTGTGGCCACCGTGCCGCTGCGTGAGGTCGCGCGTATCGAACAGGGTGAGGCACCGGCGCAGATCGACCGCAAGAGTCTGTCCCGTATCGTGACCATCGCGGCGAACACGGCGCCCGAGCTCTCGCTCTCGGACGCGTCCACGCAGATCACTGCGCGTCTCAAGAGTGTGCCGCTGCCGGCGGGCTATTCGATCTCACTCGGCGGCGAAACCGAGCAGCTGGCGGAAACCGCCGGCTATGTGGTGGAAACGCTGGTACTGGCGATCATCCTGATCTTCCTCATCCTCGCGTCGCAGTTCGAATCGTTCACACAGCCCGTGGCGATCATGCTGTCGCTGCCGCTGTCGTTGGTGGGCGTGCTGCTGGCGCTCATCATCACCGGTTCCACGCTCAACATGATGTCGATGATCGGTGTGATCATGCTCATGGGGCTCGTGGTGAAGAACGCGATTCTGCTGGTGGACAACGCCAACGAACGCCGGGCAGGCGGCGCCGGTCGTTTCGAAGCGCTGGTGGAAGCCGGGGCCGTGCGACTGCGTCCGATCACCATGACCACACTGGCCATGGTGGTGGGCATGATTCCGGTGGCGCTGGGGCTTGGTGAGGGCGGTGGGTTCCGCGCGCCGATGGCCCGCGCGGTGATCGGCGGTCTGATCACCTCGACGATGCTGACTCTCGTGGTGGTGCCGGTGGCATACAGCTATCTCGACGACATCGGCGCGTGGGTGAAGCGTCGTGTGGTGTCGCCGGAGCGTGAGCGGGAGATCGACGCGGAGCGTGAAGCCGCAGGGCTCACGGCGGGTCCCACCTGGGGAGACTGACATGACCAGACGTGTGCGGACGGATCGATCGGATCGTGCGGTTCCACTGGCCGGGGAGGCGCGTTCGCGCCTCCTCGATGCCGCGGCCCGGGTATTCGCGGAGCACGGCGCCGCCGGCGCCACCACGAAGCGCATTGCCGAAGTGGCGGGGGTGAACGAAGTGACGCTCTTCCGGATCTTCGGTTCGAAAGACGCGTTGCTCGACGCCGCGCTGCATGCCTGCGCGGAGGAGGCGGCACCCACACGGTTGCCGACGTGGCCGGTCGATCCCCAGCAGGAACTGGCGGAGTGGTGCGACGCCGAAATCCGTCGTCTGTCGCGGGCGTCGAAGTTCTGGCGCCAGTGCCTGGCCGAAACGGGTGAGCGACGGCATCACGCCGATGACGCCGGCACCGTGCTGGCGGCCAGTGCCGATATCGTGCGGGGCTACGTCGATCGGCTGTCGCGACAGACGCTGCTGGTGGACGCCGCGGAACGTGAGGCGGCCATCAGCATGCTGGTGTCGGCCGTGATGAGTGATGCGCTGGCCCGCGACGAAGTGCCGATCTTCGGGTGGTTGCCACGGGACACCGCCGCCGCGCGGTACAGTCGGACGTTTCTCCGCAGTATCGGATGGCCCGTGGACGAGATGCTGACTGCTTCCGGTGCGCCAGCGCGTCTGCGGTGGGAGTGGTTCGAACCATCGGAGTGGTTCGATGCCGATGAAGCCCCGGAAGTCACATCGGCCGGGAGCTGATCGCCGTGTGGTCCCGGTCGCGATCCGTGATGCGACCATCGTCACCGCGGTGAACAATGCGATCGATCGCCCAGGCGGCGTGTGAGCACACGATCGGGTGCTCGTGCGCCGTCATGGCTTCGAGGGTGGGCAGATCGTCCGGTGTGCCGACATTGCCCAGGACGACGCAGGCATTGCGTTGCAGCATCCAGAGTTTGGCACGTTTGATGGCCGACCCGCGGAACGTCGTGCGGTAGTCGTCGGCGTCCATCATGAGAATCGACCGGGCCAGCGCGCGCGGGTCGCCGTCGTCGAAGAACGGACGGGCACGAAAGGCCTCGAACCGGATGGGCTGACTGAATCGCTCATTCCACGGACAGACGTCCTGGCAGATGTCGCAGCCATAGATCCACGAGCCGACCGCCGAACGCAACGACTCGGGAATCTCCTCGCGCAACTCGATGGTCAGATAGCTGATGCAGCGACGCGCGTCGAGTTGGCGCGGGGCCGTGAGGGCTTCCGTGGGACAGGCGTCGAGACAGCGGGTGCAGCGTCCGCAGCGATCGGCCTCGAACGGTACGCTCGGTTCGAGCGGATAGGCGACGAACAGCGAGGCCAGAAACACGAACGAGCCCGCGCGCGGTGTGATGAGCATCGTGTTCTTGCCGAACCAGCCGAGTCCCGCGCGCTGGGCCAGATCGCGCTCGAGGACCGGGCCACTGTCCACATAGGGGCGGGCATCGATGCGTTCCCCGGTTTCGTGCTCGAGCCAGTGATGCAGCTCGCGCACACGTTCGCGCAGGTATTCGTGGTAGTCGTCTCCGCGGGCATATCGGGCAAACACACCGGAAGGCTCCTGTCCTCCGTACGATGCGGCCAGGACGACGGCATGCGTGGCGCCGGGATGGGGCCGTCGGCTGTCCTGCCGCAGGGTCGCGCCATCCCCGGCGAGATATCCCATCGTGCCATGATGTTCCGCGGCGATCCACCGGTCGAAGGCTTCGCGCGTTTCCGGTTCACCCAGCGCCGCGATACCCACGGCGTCGAAGCCCAGGCCGTAGGCTTGCGCGATGAGGCGATCGCTCAGCGACAACGGGCCGATCAGGGTTGGCGTCCGAGCCAGCGCGCGTAGGCAATCACGTCGGCCGCCGGAGGCACCGTGTGTTCGTCGCCATACGCCGTGTACATGCGCCAGCGCAGGTAGCTGGTGGCCGGCAGAGGCAGGAATGGCGGACGGCGATACCAGTGGCGATGACGGAAGCGCCAAGCCATGCGGAGCAGGTCGATCGCCAGGGCCGGATTGGCCATGGCGCGCAGTGTCAGAGTCGTCGTCAGGGAGAACCACGCCATCCCGACAATATAGCCGCGGCGCGAACCCCCGATGCCACGGACGTGACGGGCTCCGGTGAAATCGTTCGCACTCGTCCGCTGCGCCGATCAAGGGGGGACGTCAGCCGGCCGATACTCTTTCGAGGACGCCGACGTTGGTGCCACAACTGCGGGCCATTGCTCCGCCGTTGCATCAACCCCGTTTCCGGCCTGGCTCCCCTGCGGACGCCGTCGTCGGAAATGGAACCACCTGCCTCGTCGTCGCGTCATGTCCGAACCGTCTCCCGCCGTATCACTTCGCCCGGTGCGCCTGCGCGTCTGGTGGGGCGATGTGCTGCAGTTCGTGGTGATCACGGTACTGGTGGAACTCGCGCTCTACGAGGCGGTGGTTCTCGCCCCGATCGATCTCAGTGACGGGATGCGCGGGCTGCTCAATGCGCTCGGGCTCGCGCTCATCATCGGCCCGCTCGTGGGATGGACGCTCTACCGGCGTCATGTCGATGCCCGCCTCAGTCGTGTCCGGACGGGGACCTTCCGCGTACCCGGGAGCCCGCATCGACGCGTGCGGATCGCTGTTCATTGCTCGCTGCTCGTGTTCGCGGCGCTGGTGGGCGCGGCGCTGTGGGGCTATCTCGAAATCGAGCGAAACCGCCGTGACGATGGTGAACTGGCGGCGCTGGTCGAAGCCAATCACATCGATTCGCTGACCGGCCGGTTTCAGGCGCTGCAGCAGCATCAGGCCGAGTCGGCCCACCGCCGGATTCACGCGGCGTGGGTGATGGCGGCGTTTTTCGTGGCCATGCTCGTCGGCATCGCCCTCGTGGTCATCGAACCCGCCGTACGGCTGTTGCGCCGTCAGCATCTGGCGGTGACCACGCGGAGCGTGGAGCTCGAGCAGGCGCGGGTCCAGGCCGAGGCCGCCAATCACAGCAAGAGTGAATTCCTGGCCAACATGAGTCATGAGATCCGCACACCGTTGACGGCCATTCTGGGGCACGCGGATCTGCTGCACGAAGAGGCGGTGTCGGGTGGGGCGTCGTCGGAACGGCTGCAGGCGCTGGAGACCATCCAGCGGGCCGGCGGACATCTGCTCACGGTGCTCAACGACATTCTCGACATCTCCCGCATCGAAGCGGGCCGTCTCGACATCGAACACGTGGAGGCGGAGCTTCCGGCCATGCTGCTGGAGGTGGAGAGTCTCATGCGCGCCCGTGCGGCGACGAAGGGACTGATGCTCGAAACACGCCTCTCGACCGAGGTGCCGACGCGGATTCTCGTCGATCCGACCCGGCTCCGGCAGATTCTCATGAATCTGACGGGCAACGCCGTGAAGTTCACCGACCACGGCCGGGTGACCATCGAGGCCGGTGTGGAATCGTCGGCCGGCCGGAACTGGTTCGTCGTGACCATCGACGATACGGGTCCGGGCATGTCCGAGGAGCAGGCCACGCAGCTCTTCCAGCCCTTCACGCAGGCCGATGGCTCGGTGACGCGGCGGCATGGGGGAACGGGGCTGGGGCTCATCATCTCGCGCCGGCTGGCCGCACTCATGGGCGGCGATGTGCGACTGATCCACACCGCGCCCGGACGGGGATCGCGCTTCGAACTGCGTCTGCCGCTGCTCGCGGTGCCCGATGCCGAACGTACCGCGGAACTCGACAGCACGCGGCAACTGAGCACCGTGAGCGGGGATGCGCGGGACGGCAAACACGATGCGAATCGTACCAATGTCCCGGCATTGCGCGGACGGATTCTGCTGGCGGAGGACGGTGAGGACAATCAGCGTCTCATTGCGCTGTTGCTGCGTGTGGCCGGGGCGGAGGTGACCGTGGTGCCCAACGGACGACAGGCGCTGGAGGCCCTGGACTGGGCCGCGGCAGCCGGCGCGCCATTCGATCTGCTCATCACCGACATGCAGATGCCGGAGATGGACGGTTATACACTGGCGGGTACGCTGCGGGCGCAGGGCGCCGGCATTCCGATCGTCGCACTGACGGCGCATGCCATGGCCGAAGACCGCCAGCGCTGTCTCGATGCCGGTTGTGACGACTATGCCAGCAAGCCGATCGATCGGCAGGCGCTGATCGCCACCTGCGCCCGGTGGCTGCGAAGCCAGGAGGAAATTTTCCCGGTGATTCTGCACAGCGAGATGACGGGGGATCCCGATCTGGCACCGCTCGTCGCACGATTTGCCGATGCGCTTCCGCAGCGTGTGGCGACGATTGCCGATGCATTGCAGGAGGGACGTCTCGATCGGGCCGCCCATGCCGCGCACCAGCTCAAAGGCGCCGCGGGCAGCTACGGATACCCGGCGGTGAGTGATCTGGCGCGAAAGCTCGAACGGCAGCTGGAGCAGCAGATCGGGCAGACGACGACCAATGACGGATCGACCGGATGCGAGTCGACCCTGGAGCAATTGCAACACCTGGCGCTCGCGGCACGACGCGGCGCGGAGGCGATGGGCTCCACCATGACTTCCGAAAGCACTTCCGAGTGTGTGACATGACGATGGAACGACGACGCAACGACTGGAACCGGATCATGCAGGAGCCGGCACGTGTCCTGCTGATCGACGACGACCGGGATATCCACGCGCTCGTCGAAGCCATGCTCCGGCCGCTCGGCGTGCAGTTCGCCAGTGCCGTCGATGCCGGCAGCGGTATCGAGGCGGCCGTGGCGATGTGCCCCGATCTCATTCTGCTCGATCAGGAACTGCCCGACGCCACCGGCGTGGAGACCCTGCCGCGCTTGCGGCTGCATCCGTCGCTTTCCGAGGTGCCGGTCATCGTCATCACTGCCAGCGAACGCCGCGAGGTGCTCGCGGCCTGCTTCGAGGCAGGGGCATCGGACTACATCCGCAAGCCGTTTTTCGGCGCCGAGCTGCGGGCGCGCATACAGTCGCTCATCGAACGGCGGCGTATGCTCGACGATCTCGGACGGGCGGCACATATCGATCCGCTGACCGGACTGCCCAACCGGGCCCTGCTGCAATGGCGCCTGCAGCGGGCGATCGACCGGGCGCGGCATGACCCCGATGCCGCGTTCGCGCTGATGTTCATCGATTTCGATCGGTTCAAGCTCATCAACGACAGCCTGGGACATGCCGTCGGTGATCTGCTGCTGACCGAACTCGCGCAGCGGTTGCGCAACAATCTGCGGGTGCAGGACAGTGTCGCGCGTGAAGTGGCCGGTCCGACCGTGGCCCGGCTGGGTGGTGACGAATTCATCGTCATTCTCGACGGGGTCCCCGATGCCGACGCGGCGGCGACGGTGGCCGACCGTCTGATCGAACTCATCGAATTGCCTTTCCATCTCGAGCAGCACATCGTGCGCTCCAGTGCGAGCATCGGCATCGTGCACAGCAACGGCGGGTACGAAGAGGCCGCCGACATGCTGCGGGACGCGGATATCGCCATGTACGAGGCCAAGTCCCGCGGCAAAGGCTGCCATGCGCTCTTCTCGCACGAGATGCGTGATGCCGTGCGCTATCGGATGCAGCTCGAGAATGCGCTGCGGGAAGCGATCGGCACCGAGCAGATGTATCTCGCGTATCAGCCGATCGTGTCGCTCGAGGATCGGCGGCTCGAGAGCGTGGAGGTGCTGTTGCGCTGGAAACATCCCGAACTGGGGACGATTCCTCCGTCGGAGTTCATCCCGATCGCGGAGGAGACCCGTCTGATTCTTCCGCTGTCGGATATCGTGTTGCGCGAGGCCTGTCGGCAGTTCATGGCCTGGCAACGTGAAGCACCGGAGCTCGCACCGCGATATCTCAGCGTGAATCTCTCGCGTGTACAACTCGCCGATGCGCAGGTGGCCGCCCGCACCTTCGCGATTCTCGAGGAAGCCGGCATGCCGCCGGAATGCCTGCAACTCGAAGTCACGGAATCGCACATCATGCAGCAGCGGTCGATGGCCACGGATCTGCTGGCGCAATTCAAGGCGCACGGTCTGCGACTGGCCATGGACGATTTCGGGACGGGATATTCGTCGCTGTCCTGTCTCCAGGAATACCCTTTCGATGTGCTCAAGGTCGACCGGACACTGACGGAGAACATCAGCCGGGGACGGGGCTATTCGGCCTTGCTGCACGCCGTGATGTCGCTGGCGGACAACCTCGGTCTGGAAGTCGTGGCGGAAGGCATCGAACGGGTGGAGCAGCTCGTGCTGCTGCAGGCGCTGGGATACACATATGGGCAGGGATACCTGCTCGCGCGACCGCTCCGGGCGGACGCGCTGGTGGCGTGGTGGAATGCCAACGCCAGCTCACGGGAGGCGGCATGAAAGACGTCGTTATTCGCGTCACACTGAACCAGATCGGTTCGCTGGCCACCCTGCCGGATGTGGCCATCCGGATCATGCGGATTGCCGAGAATCCCGCGGCGACTGAGGAGATGGTGCATGATGTGCTCACCACCGATCCGTCGCTGGCCGCGCGGGTGCTGAAGGTGGTGAACTCCGCGTTCTATCGGCGACAGCGGGAGGTCTCCACACCCCGGGCGGCCATCCGGCTCCTGGGCATCGGCGCCATCCGGAACATCGCGCTGGCGGCCAGTCTCCATCGGCTGTTCCGCGGACGTCGCGGCATTCCGGGATTCGACCCCGCGGACCTGTGGGCGCACAGTGTGGCCGTGGGGACGGCCGCACGCGCCATTTCGCTGCGGACAGGAGTCGGTCTGCCCGAAGAAGCGATGCTGGCCGGCCTGCTGCACGACATCGGGGTCATCGTGGCCATGCAGGCCTGGTTGCCGGAATTCTCGAGGGTGATCCGGCGTGTCGGCACACCGGGCGCTCCATCGTTTCGCGCGCTCGAACTCGAGGAGATCGGTGCGACGCACGAACAGTTCGGCGGCGCCCTCTGTGAAGCCTGGCACTTCCCCGAGTCGCTGGCGCTGGCGTGCCGGCATCACCACGATTTCACGACTCTGTCCGGCGACGCGCAGCGGTGGAGCGCATTGGTGCATGTGGCCGACGCGCTGGCTGCCCGCCTGGAGATCGGCTTCGTCCACAGTGTGGAGGGGGATGCTCCGCGGGCGCAGGCACTGACCCTGCTCGGGCTCGATCAGCTCGAACTCGAAGCGTTGCTCGACGAACTGCATCGGGAACTGCCGCAGGCGACCACGTTGCTGGCCGCGTGACGATGTGCTGTGGTGCCTCGCGGGACATCCCATGGTATCTTTGGTGGATGAACCTCGACGAGTATCAGCAACTCGCGGCGCGTACGCTGGGGCGCGACCGCACGCATGAACAGCAGCTGGCCAATGCGGCGCTGGGATTGACGGGAGAAGCGGGTGAAGTGGCGGAGGTGATCAAGAAACATCTCTTCCACGCCACGCCGCTCGACCGGGATGCGCTGGCCAAGGAGCTGGGCGACTGCCTCTGGTACATCGGGGCGTTCGCCACCGTGCTCGACATGTCGCTCGCGGACATCGCACAGCGCAATATCGACAAGCTGCGCAAGCGGTATCCGGAAGGCTTCGACCCCGAGCGCAGTCGCAACCGGACGGAATGACACGGCGCGGGGATCACGCTGCGTCAACACGAGGCGGTGCAAAGTCAGCGCAGAATCACCGTCGATTCAGCGGGCGCGCAGGAAGGAACGTCCTTCGAATGCGTGGGTGCCCGGCACGCCGAGGAGATCGAGCGCACTGGGCGCCACATCCGCCGTGCGTTGGGGTGTCCGTGCGGGAATGACATCCAGCAGCAATGGCGCCAGCATCTGTTCGCGCAGCAGTGCGCCATGCGTGGAGACGTGGGTGACTGGCTCGTAACGGGCGCGCAGATCCCAACCCTCGGCGGCCGAGATCAGGATGTCTCCTGCGCGCGCCGAGGTCATGAGCAGGGAGAGCTGCACCAGTGCATCGGGGTAGGGCGAGGGTTCGGTCACCGTCCAGGCGTCCGACGCATCCAATGCCGCGTGGGCGCCGCCAAGGCACAACGGGTCGCCACCGTCGATGGGGGCATACGACCACCGCTCGAGAGCGAAATGCGCCGATGGCTGGTGAATGATCCGCGCCGCGCCGCGCTCGGCATGATGGACCCGCGTGATCGTTGGCGACTCGGCCACCGCCAGCAGATCCACCGACGGACGGGCCAGCAGGCGCATCAGCAACGTATGCCAGCGCGGCTCGTGATCGGGCCACCAGCGCCGTGTCCGGTCGCCCGGGGTGAGATAGAGGTGAGCCATGGCGTTGCCGCCCACCATGAGCGCAACGTCGGCGCGGCGCGTGAACAGTCCGGGATGTGCGAGCACGCGCAGGGATTCGCTCTCCAGCCACCCGTGCAGGTCATCGTGGTGTCGCACGGTTGCATGACCATGATCCCCCACCACCCAGATGTGCAGGGCATCACGCCAGACATCGCGCGTGGCGATCGCCAGCGCGCTGGCCGCGGCGTGTTCGATGTCCTGCACCGATCGGCGTACGATGTCGGCGAACGGGCCGCGCTGGTGGGCGAATTTGTCGGGACTCGTGATCGCCAGCACGGAAAGACGGGGACGTACCTGTGCGAAGCGTTCGAGGAAATGCCGGGTGGCGAGTTGTTCCACGCGCCGCCATCCCTCGAGGTCACCGCGGAAATGGGAGGGTGCGGCCCGGAACATCCACGCAATCGATCGACCGATGCGTCCATGAGACGCCCCCCGGGCGAGCATGCTCATGGCCGAGAGTGACGGGCGCACGAGTTCCAGCAGAGTGGGGATGTTCGGGTCCACATCACGGTCCACGTGCCAGATGTCGATTCCGGCATAACTGCGGGCCGGCGCCGGAGCCCAGGAGAGCGAGCGGGCCCGATCGTACCACCGGAGACCCGGCAATCCCGCACGCGCGGGGTGCCGCCCCATCAGAAACGGAACGTACGCCGGTCCCGTGACGGAAGGGAACGATGCCGTCACCGTGTGGTAACTGCCTCGGGTACGCAGGGCGGCAAGCGTCGGCAGGTCGCCCTGATCCAGGCATTCCGCCAGCACATCGGGGCGCAGTCCGTCTGCCACGATGAGCAGCAGGTGCCCGGATGAGGTGATATCATGCATCATGGGCTCACATGGTAGTACATGGACCGTGCTGCCGGTGCCCTGTTTCTCTCAATCGAAATTTCCATGGCCACGTCGCGTCGTTCAGCTGCGAAGACCACCACTGCGAAGACTGCCACTGCGAGAAAGCCCGCGCCGCGGACTGCGGGCGGCAAAGCGGCATCGCCCGGTACCCGAAGAAAAGCGGAGTCGCAGTCGCTCGAAGGATTGATGGAGCGGACGGAAGAAGGACACCGCAAAGCCGGTCGCGAGCCCGCGACGGGACGCACGCTGGTGTCCAGTGGAGCGCGGGCCGTGCGACGCATGGATCCGCGTCTGGTCGATCAGGCCATCCGCGATCGCCCGATGCTCACGGAAGACGAGAAGCTGCTGCAGGCCCCGACCAACGATGCGCCGTCGTTCACGGTCAGCGATCCGTGGCGTGTCATGCGCATCACGTCCGAATTCGTGGAAGGGTTCGATGCACTGGCCGACATCCAGAAGGGCGTCACGATTTTCGGATCGGCGCGTACCGGCCCCGATGATCCGCAATACCAGGCGGCACGGGAAACCGCCCGCATTCTCGCCGAGCATGGGTTCTCGGTCATCACCGGCGCGGGACCCGGCATCATGGAGGCCGCGAACAAAGGCGCGAAGGAAGGGAACGGACATTCGGTGGGATGCAACATCGAACTGCCTTTCGAACAGGGTGCCAATCCATATGTGGATACGCTGGTGAACTTCCGCTATTTCTTCGTGCGGAAGACGATGTTCATCAAGTACTCCAATGCGTTCATCATCTTTCCCGGTGGCTTCGGCACGCTCGACGAATTGTTCGAAGCGCTCACGCTCGTGCAGACCGGCAAGATCTTTCAGTTCCCGATCATTCTGTTCGGACGGCACTACTGGGCCGGACTGGTGCGGTGGATCAGTTCGCGCGTGGCAGCGGAAGGAAAGATTTCTCCCGGTGATCTCGATCTGCTCACGCTCACCGACGATCCCGCTGAAGCCGCGCAGGCGGTCATCGATGCGCACGCTGCGCAGACCGGCGAACGTGCGCCGCGCGTGGAGGCGTGAACACGGGAACCTTTGTGCGCGGTCGGGGTGTGGGCACCCTTCCGGATGGTTTCGCTCCGATGGCTTGAACTCCTGAGGAGAAGTGCCATATTGCCCCTCATAGGAAACGCGCCCGGCCGGGAACGGCCGGGCGCTCGCCTTTTTACCCGCCCGAGAGCTGAAAACGTATGTTTCAGGAACTCATCGCTCAGATGGCGCGTGAAGTGGAGAAGCTCACGCATGAGCTGAACGTCACGCTCCCCCATGAAATCCGGAAGGCCGTGGAGCTTGGCGACTTGAAGGAGAACAGCGAGTACAAGGCGGCGCTCGAACGACAGCAGTTCGTACAGGCGCGCCTTGGACAGCTGACCATGCGTGTCACCAAGCTGGCCAATATCGACGTGGCACTGATTCCCGCCGACAAGGTCGGCCTGGGATCGAAGGTGCTCGTCGAGGATGCGCAGACGCGTTCGCGCGAAACGTTCGAACTGGTGTTCGGCGATGCCGGCGAATTGCAGGACGGACACGTCACGATGGGATCGCCCATCGGTCGCGCCCTGCAGGGCAAGGGGGTCGGTGAAGAAGCCATCCTCAAGCTGCCTTCACGGATCCGCAGGCTGCAGATCGTGGAGTTGTACACCATTCACGATCGCACCGCCGACGACCTGCTTTGAGCGTGTCGGATCACGCCCGCATGGACGGGCGGATGCTTCGCGTGGAGTATGTCGAACGGGGGCCGGCGCTGCAGGATCTGCTGCATCTCGTCGAACGGCCAATGCCGACACCGGGTCCCGGTGAGGCGCTCGTGGCCATGCAGGCGGCTCCGATCAATCCGTCGGATCTGCTCACCATCACCGGACAATACGGCCTCCTGCCTGCGCTCCCTTCGGTCGCAGGCAACGAGGCCGTCGGTACGGTCATGATGGTCGCAGATGATGTGCGGCACATCCGTGCCGACGACCGTGTCGTGGTGCCTCCCGGTTTTGGTACCTGGACCACGCATCTGGTGGTGCCGGCGAATCTGCTCTGGACGGTCCCCGTCGACGCCGATCTGCTGCAACTCGCGATGGTGCGCGTGAATCCGCCCACGGCGGCGCTCATGCTGCGCGATTTTGTCGCGTTGCAGCGCGGCGACTGGGTGATTCAGAATGCGGCCAATGGCAGTGTGGGTGAATGCGTCGTGCAATTGGCCCGCCATCGTGGTATCCGCACGGTGAATATCGTGCGGCGCGACGATGCCGTGCTTTCACTGCAGCCGCTCGGGGCCGATGTCGTGCTGGTGGATGGTCCCGGTCTCGCCGCACGGGTCGCCGAGGCCACCGGTGGTGCGCCCATCCGTCTCGGGCTCGATGGGGTTGGAGGACGGGCCACCGAACGTCTCGCGTCCACACTCGCGGCAGGGGGGACGGTCGTGCACTACGGCGCATCGGGTGGCGAATCGAGTCGTCTGTCACCACGCTCGCTGATCTTCCGCGACATCACGCTGCGTGGTTTCTGGTTGGTCCACTGGTTCCGGCGCACCTCGTTCGAGGAGCAGCAGACATTGTACCGCGAGCTGACGACGCTGATTCAGCGTGGTGAGCTGCGGGTGCGTGTCCAGGCCACGTTCCCGCTGGCGCGTGTGCACGAGGCGGTGACGCTCGCTGCGCAGGATGGGCGGCAGGGCAAGGTGCTGCTCACACCGTAGGGCTGCGGCTGTTGCTTGGCTTCGGCGGGTTTTGACGAGGCGGCGAGTGTTTTGGGGCGCCCTGCGGGCGCGATACCAGCAGGATGCACTGCGGATAAAAGCAGGATAGTCCTCCGCATGAAGCCGGCGATGTCGCGTGACGGATAGGTGGATTTTTTGAATTGAACTGCGGAAAAAACAGCGAGCTCAACGGCACGCCCGTTGTTCCATTTCAAAAACACTCCCGCGACACTCTCATCGCATACACTGGATCGATCCTGCTTTTATCCGCAGTGCATCCTGCTGGTATCGCGCCCGCAGGGCGCCCCCCAACACTCGCCGCCTCGTCAAAACCCCCCGAAGCCGAAGCCAAAGCCGCGCACGCTCGCGCCCCGGTCACGACATCTCGTCGATCGTGAACAGGCGGGTGATGTCGGCATCGTACGCCGCCAGCTGACGATCGAGTTCCGCATCGCTCCAGCCGAGCAGCGTTTGCATGATGGGCGCGATCCGGCGCGCTGCGGTGTGACCATGATTGCGCGTCTCGAACGCCAGATGTGTCCGCCGCACGAGCACGTCGGCAAAGGTGCACGCCCACTCCCGCTCGATGGCGTGTGCCACTTCGGCCGCCAGATAAGGCAGGTCGTCGGAAATCCGGTTGCCCAGCGCCGGCGTACGCTGCACGTAACTCCACACGTTGCGCCACCGGCTGCCATACGCCTGCGCCAGACGTTCACCGACCGCCACGTCGCGCACCGTGCCGCTGGCTTCGGCGGCCACCGCCTCACGTGAGGTGATGTCACCACCGGGCAGGGGCGTGGTGCGACTGCGCTGCTCCATCTCGAGGTGCGCTCCCGCGTGCGACTCGCCCAGTGCCTGCCGGGCATGTCGGAGGATATCCGCCGCCATCGCGCGATAGGTGGTGAGTTTGCCGCCGGTGACACTGAGTTGTCCGTCCGACCGCGTGGTGATGGCATGTTCCCGCGAGGCGGCGTTGGCATTGTGTTCGCCGGCGCGGGCGAGCGCGAGCGGACGGATGCCGCACCACGCGCTGATCACATCGTCGAGTGAAAGCTGGGCGAAGGGGAAGACGCGGTTGATCGATTGCAGGAGATACGTGACATCGGCCACCGTGGCGCGGATCGTGTCGGGCCCGCGACGGGCCGGCTGTTCCGTGGTTCCGATGATCGCGTGGGCGCCCGCTGGCAGCACGAACATCACGCGACCATCGAGTGGCGAGACGATCGTGAGCGCATCGCGGTTGCCGATGCGCTGACGCGGCACCGCCACGTGCGCACCGGCCGACCCGAACACCTGGGCCCCCTGTGCCGTGCCCGTCAACGCGGACGTGGCATCGCTCCATGGACCGGTGGCATTGATGACCACCCGCGCGCGCACGTCGAAGCGGGCCTCCGTCAGGGCGTCTTCGGCCGTGACACCCACGAGACGGCTTCCTTCGTGAAGACCGGCCACCACGCCGCAATGATTGAGCACCACGGCGCCGGCGTCCGCCGCACCCTGGGCATTGGCCAGCGTGAGCCTGGAGTCGTCGGTGGCGGCGTCCCAGTACCGCGCACCCCCCACCAGCGCTTGGCGATCCAGCGCCGGTTCGTACGACAGTACGCCCTGCGTATCGAGTCCCTCGTGGCGATGCACGTTGCGGAAGAGCGCCAGGGCATCGTAGAGCAGCAGACCGGCGCGCACCTTCCAGCGCGGCACGCGGGCACCACGGTACACCGGCCAGGTGAACGCCAGCGGGCGCACCAGATGCGGCGCGAGTGACAGAAGCAGCCGGCGCTCCCGGCTGGATTCGAACACCAGCCCCAGGTGTCCGTGCTCCAGATAGCGCACGCCGCCGTGCACCAGGCGCGAGGAGCGCGAGGATGTGCCGGCGGCGAAGTCGTCCCGTTCGAGCAGGGCCGTGCGATAACCGGCCAGGGCGGCCTCCCGGGCCACACCGGCACCGGTGATACCGCCCCCGATGATGAGAATGTCGAAGGGCTCGCTGGCGAGAGCGGCCATGGCGGCTTCGCGCCACCCCGGAACAGGCTCCATGACAGGCTCCACGACTGGTTCCATGCGCGCACATTGCGCCCGGGGAGAGACCTTGGCCAGCCCCGGCGTCGTTCCCGTCGCCCGCGGCCGTGATGTCCGTCTCCCGGGCGGCGCGCAACTCCGCCCCGCGAACGTTAGCTTCCACGGATGGCCACTCCTGGAAACGGCCGGCGCGTTGCGATTGTCGCCGGTGTGCGCACACCATTTGCCCGCTCCGGCACCCTGCTCAAGGACTACTCGGCCATCGAGCTCGGGCGTCTGGCCGTGGCCGAACTGGTGCAGCGGACCGCGCTGGACGGGGCCCTCACTGATCTGCTGGTGTTCGGCACCGTGATTCCGTCGGTGACCGCGCCCAACATTGCCCGCGAAGTGGCGCTGCTGCCGCACTTCCCCAAAACACTCCAGGCGTGGACCGTGGGGCGGGCCTGTGCATCGGCCAACCAGGCCATCACCGACGCGGCGGACCAGATCGTGCTCGGGCATGCCGACATCGCCATCGCGGGTGGCAGCGAATCGTTGTCCCAGGTGCCCATCCTGCACTCGCGCGGCATGAGCGATGTGCTGGTGGCCGCGTCCAAGGCCCGCAGTCTGTCGCAGCGGGTGTCGATTCTGACCCGGCTGCGCCCGCGCGATCTGGTGCCCATCACACCGGCCATCGCCGAACCGAGCACCGGCGAGACGATGGGGCAGAGCGCCGACAAGATGGCCAAGATCAACGGGATTGCCCGCGAAGCGCAGGACCGGTTCGCGCTGCGTTCGCACCAGTTGGCTGCCAACGGACTCGATGACGGACGTCTGACTGCGGAAATCGTGCCGGTGATGGTGCCGCCCCGGTTCGACAGCATGCTGGCCACCGACAACGGCGTGCGGCGCGATACGTCGTACGAGCAGCTGGCGGCGCTGGCTCCGGTGTTCGATCGGCAATACGGGACCGTGACCGCGGGCAACGCCTCGCCGCTCACCGACGGGGGCGCGGCCGTGCTGCTCATGAGTGAGGAACGCGCGGCGGCGCTGGGGTACACGCCGCTGGCATTCATCCGCTCGTATGCCTACGCCGCGGTGGATCCCGGTGAACAACTGCTGCAGGCGCCCGTGATCGCCGCGCCGATGGCCCTGCGGCGGGCCGGACTCACCCTCGCGGATATCGACCTCGTCGAGATGCACGAAGCCTTCGCGGCGCAGGTGCTGAGCAACCTGCAGGGATTCACGTCGAAAGCGTGGGCCGAACGGGCGGGCTTCAGTGCACCGGTGGGAGAAGTCGATCCCGACCGTCTCAACGTGATGGGCGGATCCATCGCCATCGGACATCCGTTCGGGGCGACCGGCGCGCGCATTCTCACCACCCTGTGCAACGAATTGCAGCGACGCGACGCGCAGTTCGGCATGCTCACCGTCTGCGCCGCGGGCGGTCTCGGACATGCCATGGTGGTGGAGCGCCCATGAGCACGGCCAAGAATACGGACCAGAGTCCGGGTACGGGGATCGACGTGACCACGTTGCCCGGTCCGCTGCTGCTCGAGGACAGCGTCACGGGACTGTCGTTGCGGGTACACGAAGGCATCGCGCTCGTGGCGTACGATCAGCCGGCATCGCCGGTGAACACGCTCAACACGCGGATCGCGCCCACGTTCGAGCAGATCTTCACGCGCATCGATCAGGACGCCTCGATCGTCGGCGCGGTGCTGGTGAGTGGAAAGACCGACAACTGGATCGCCGGCGCCGACATCGACGAACTGCAGCGGGTCACGTCGGCGGCCGATGGCGAGCGTCTGTCGCGCAGCGGGCAGTTGCTGCTGGATCGACTCGCCGGGATGTCCAAGCCGGTGGTGGCCGCGCTGCACGGTGCGACGCTGGGCGGCGGTCTCGAGGTGGCGCTGGCCTGCCGGCACCGCATCGCCACCGAGCATCCCAGAACGGTTCTGGCGTTTCCCGAAGTACAACTGGGACTCATTCCCGGCGCCGGCGGCACGCAGCGACTGCCCCGCACCGTGGGGCTGCAGGTGGCACTCGATCTCATTCTCACGGGCAAGAACGTACGGGCCCGCAAAGCCTGGCAGATCGGACTCGTGCATGAACTGGTGCATCCGGCCATCCTGCTCGACGTGGCCATGCGACGTGCGCGACAGCTGGCACACGGCGATCGTTCGGCGGTGCGTGAACGGCATCACGGCATCGCGGAGTCGTTGCTCGAGGAAAACGCCGTGGGACGGGCGATCGTGTTCCGCAAGGCGCGCGAGAGTGTCATGAAGAAGACACGTGGCCACTATCCCGCGCCGCTGGCCGCGCTTGATGTCATCGAAAAGGGGTATCAGGACACGTTCGCCGCGGGATTGCTCGAGGAAGCCCGGCGTTTCGGCCAACTCGCGGTTTCGCCCGAATGCCGGCAGCTGGTCTATCTGTTCTTCGCCACCACGGCGCTCAAGAAAGACACCGGACTGCCGCCGGGAACCCCGGCAATCCCACGCCCCGTGCACAAACTCGGCGTGCTCGGCGCAGGATTCATGGGTGCGGGGATCGCCTCGGTGGCGGTGCAGGCCGGCACGCTGGTCCGACTCAAGGATGGCTCGCTGGAACGACTCGCGGCCGGTGTGCGGGCCGTGCGGGATGTCGTGCGCGAACGTCTCAAGAAGCGGCAGATCACGCGGACACAGTTCGACGACACCATGTCGCTGGTGGGCGGCACGCTCAGCTATCAGGGATTTGCGAACACCGATCTCGTGATCGAGGCGGTGTTCGAGGACATCGACGTGAAGCACCAGGTGCTGCGCGAAAGTGAACAGGCCGCGCCATCGGCCATCTTCGCGTCGAACACGAGCACCATTCCCATTCACGAGATCGCGCGGGTGGCCAGCCATCCCGAGCGGGTGCTGGGCATGCACTTCTTCTCGCCGGTGCATCGCATGCCGCTGCTCGAAGTCATCGTGACCCCACAAACCGGCGCGGAAGCCACGGCCACCGCGGTGGCGTACGGCAAGCAGATCGGCAAGACCGTGATCGTGGTGCAGGATGGTGCGGGGTTCTATGTGAACCGCATTCTGGCACCGTACCTGAACGAATGCGGACGCATGGTCGACGAAGGCGCGTCGATCGAAGCGGTGGACAAGGCGCTCGTGGAATTCGGATTCCCGGTGGGACCGTTCACGCTGCTCGATGAAGTCGGACTCGATATTGCCGGCAAATCGGGACCGATCATGGAGGCCGCGTTCGGGCCGCGCATGCAGCCGTCGGCCACGTTGCGCGCGGTCATCGCCAGTGGCCGTCTGGGACGCAAAGCCCGCAAGGGATTCTACCGGTACGACAGCGACGGCAAGCGGCAGGGTGTCGACGAGACGATCTACGCCCTCACTCCCGCCGGGCCCCGTCGCCGCACGCTGACCACGGAAGAGATGCAGCAGCGCGCCGTGTTGCCGCTGCTCAACGAAGCCGTGCGTTGCCTGGACGAAGGGATCATCCGATCGCCGCGCGATGGGGATATCGGCGCGGTGTTCGGTATCGGATTCCCCCCGTTTCGTGGAGGGCCGTTCCGTATGCTCGACACGCTCGGACTCGCCGAAGTCGTCACGCAGCTCGATGCCCTGCAGGGCCGGTTCCCCGGGCGGTTCGAAGTCGCCAAGTTGTTGCGCGCCCGTGCCGATCGGCAGCACCCCTTTCACCCGTGAGATGCGGATGACGTCTTCCGAAGCACTGCACCCCCGAACGGTCGAAGTGGTCACCGCGCTCGAAGCGGCCCAGCAGGACATGCACGACATCCTGGCCGCGATTCCGGCCGCGCACCACACCACCGTTCCTCCCAACGGAGGCTGGTCGGTGGCGCAGGTCGTGGAACATCTCGCCTTGCTCGAAGATGGTGTCGGCCGCCTCATCTCGAAGATGATCAAGGAGGTCGAAGGTGTCGACGAAACATCGACCGAACCGATTGCACCGACCATCGAGCGCTTCCAGGTGTGGAATCCCACCCGTCGCATCATCGCCCCGGAGAGCGTGGCGCCCGGAGGCGACGTGTCGCTTGCGGACGCCCTCGATCGGCAATCGATTGCCCGCGGCCGCATGATCGAGGCGCTGGTGCGTGCCTCCGGCCGTGCGCTGGGCACCGTCTCCGCCCCACACCCGGTTCTGGGCCCGCTAAACGGGTACCAGTGGGGACTCATCATCGCACAACACCAGCGCCGTCATCTGCTCCAGATCGCGACCGTTTCCTCCAGCCTGTCGTCCTGATGTCCGCGATGGAACCCACCTTCCGCCGCACCCGCCTGCCCGCGGGCCTCCTGAGCCTTGGCCTGCTCGGTGCCTCCCTCGCGGGGACCTCGATCCTCGAAGCGCAGGACAACACCACGCGCGGTCCGCGCACCCGCGCCGAACGCACGAACTATCTCGAAACGTCCACCCACGAGGAGGTGGTCCGTTTCGTCGATTCGCTGCGCACGATGGGCGCGCCGATCACGGTGACGGAGCTCGCCAAGTCGCCGAACGGACGGATACTGCCGCTGGTGATCGCCTCGCGCCCGAAGGTGTCGACTCCCGCCGAAGCGCGTCGTCTCAACCGGCCGATCGTCTACGTGCAGGCCAACATCCATGCCGGCGAAGTGGAAGGGAAGGAAGCCATGCTCGCGTTGCTGCGGGAATGGTCGTTCGGCAAGACGCCGAACGTGCTCGATTCCCTCGTGGTGATCGTGGTGCCCATCTACAATGCCGATGGCAACGAGAAGTTCGCCGATCAGGCACGCAATCGCGGTGCGCAGAACGGCCCCGCGATGATCGGTGAGCGTCCGAACGGCATGGGGCTCGACCTCAATCGTGACTATGTGAAAGCCGAGGCGCCCGAGACGAAAGGGGCGCTGACGGCGTTCAATGCGTGGGATCCCGATGTGTTCATGGATCTCCACACCACCAACGGCAGCTATCACGGCTACGCGCTCACGTATTCGCCTTCGCTGCACCCGGCGGCGCCGTTGGCACCGTTCACCGCCGACACGCTGTTGCCGGAGATCCGCAAACGGATGAAGGCGCGGCATGGTTTCGAGGTGTTCCCCTATGGAAACTTCTCCTCGGGTGACGGCCGCGAATCGATCACCGCCGCGGAGAAGTCGGGGTGGTGGACCTACGAGCACAAACAGCGCTACGGCACCAACTACTACGGTCTGCGCGGTCGCATCAGCATTCTGAGCGAAGCCTATTCGCACGATCCGTTCGAACGGCGGGTGGCCAGCACGCGCGCGTTCGTGCAGGAGATTCTGTCGTACGTCGCCGAACGTCGTCCGGCGATACTTGCCCGTGTGAAGACGGGCGTGGCGGCGAGCACGTATGCCGCTTCCTCGAAGGCCGCGCGCACGGGGGTGCCGGTGCGTTCACGTTTCTCGACGAAGCCCGATACACAATCCGTGCTGGTGGAGCGTCTCGAACGTATCGCCGATTCCACGCAGCGCACGCAGCCCGGTGTGCCGCTGGGTGTTCGCCGCACGGGAGAGATCACGGCCCAGCGCATGCCCGTGGTCGACCGCTTCGAAGCGGCGCTCACCCGAACACCCGCTGTCGGCGGTTACACCTTCGACGCGAGCTGGACGGCGGTGGCGGATCTGCTGCGTCTGCACGGCGTCACCGTCACCACACTGAATGCGCCACGACAGGTCAGCGTGGAAGTGTTCCAGGTCGATTCGGTGATCAAGTCGGGCCGGCCGTTCCAGGGACATCAGGAGGTCTCGCTGAACGGCAACTGGCGCACGGAGACGCGGACGCTGCCGGCCGGAACGTTCGTCGTGCGTACGGGAACGCCCCGCGATCTGCTCGCGATGTTGCTGCTCGAACCGGAGAGCGACGATGGCCTGGTGACCTGGAATCACTTCGATTCGGGGCTGGCCAAGGGGAAGGATGCTCCCGTGGCGCGCCTGAAAACCCTCCTTCGCTGATCCGCCCCACATGCTTCGCACCGGATTGCTGTACCTCTCGCGCCAACAGCGCATTTTCAATCTCATCAAGAATGTCGGCTTCGCACGCAAGATGGCATCGCGTTTCGTGGCCGGAGAAACCATCGCCACCGCCCTCGAGGCGGTGGCGCAGCTCAATGCCAGGGGGATCACCGCGTCGCTCGATCTCCTTGGCGAGAGCGTGCACAGTGAAGCGGAGGCCCGCGCCACCGGCCGTCAGTATCTGGAACTGCTCGATCGCATCGCCGACCGGAAGTTGCAGGCCAACGTGTCGGTGAAGCTCACCGCGCTCGGTCAGGACATCTCCGACGAACTGGGCGTGGAGGTGGTGCGCGAGGTGCTCACGCGGGCGAAGCAGTACGACAGCTTCGTGCGTCTGGACATGGAATCGAGCGCGTACACCGACCGTACGCTCGACACGTTCGAGCAGCGACTCTATCCCGATTTCCCCGATACGGTGGGGATCGTGCTGCAGAGTGCCCTGCGTCGCACGCTGACCGATGTCGACCGGGCCAACGCCCTGCAGTGCCGGGTGCGCATCTGCAAGGGTGCCTATCTCGAACCGCCCGACGTGGCCTTCCCGGACAAGGCCGATGTCGATCGCCAATACGTGGAGGCGATGCATCGGCTGATGGAACATGGTCGCTATCCGGGTATCGCGACGCACGATGAGAAGATCATCGCCGAAGCCAAGCGGTTCGCGAAGGAGCGGAACATCGCGCCGGAGCGGTTCGAGTTCCAGATGCTCTATGGAGTCCGCCGTGATCTGCAGGACCAGGTCGTGCGGGAAGGGTTCCGCATGCGTGTCTATGTGCCGTTCGGCAGCCAGTGGTATCCGTATCTGATGCGCCGTCTGGCGGAACGTCCCGCGAACATCGCCTTCATGGCCGGGAATATCGTGAAAGAGAGCTTCCGTCGCTGAGGAACGAGTGAGCACTCATCACGGGCATCATCTGCCGCCCGATCATGATGCCGGCGACGAGCGGACGCTCGGCGGCTACATGGCGGTCCACAAACGGCCTGCGGCGTTCGAGGGTGTGGATGGCCACGCCTACTCGGCCGACATTCTCACCGATACCACGGGCGATCGGACCGCGCCGTGGGGCGCATATCTGTTCTTCGTGCGCTGGGGACATGGAGAGCCTGAAGTGCAGGGACATCTCGAAACCGGTTTCATCGTCACGGGCACGAGTGAGGCCGTGGTGCGTCATCAACTCGGCGCCATGCCATTGGCGTCGGTGAAAGCCACACTGGATGCCCTCATTCGTGGACGGCAGACGTGAGTGAGGAGACACCAGAGTCGAGTGAAGGACGGAAGGAACCGGAAGCCCGCGCCGACGTGTCCGCGACGTCCGGCGTGGTGGTGCAGGGAACGGGAGGCGTGTGGGAGGTCTTCACCGAACAGGGGGAGACACTGCTGGCGTCTCTGCGTGGGCGTCTCAAGCACGAAGCGCATGGGGCCCTCAAGCTCGCCGTGGGTGACCGGGTCACCTTGAAGCAGGACGCGCAGCACGCGGACACGTGGGCCATCACGGGCATTCATCCGCGGGTCAGCAAGCTGGCGCGGCGTACGCCGGGAGGCCGCTATGGTGAACGCATCGTGGTGGCGAATCTCGACCAGGTGCTGATCGTCTTCGCCGCGGCCCGTCCCGAACCACACCCGCGCATGCTCGATCGGTTCCTCGTCATCGCCGAAGCGAACGATCTGGCCGCGCGCATCGTCCTCAACAAGATCGATCTCGTGTCACCGGATGTCTCGGAGGGGTTGTTCGCCGAGCATGCGGCCGCCGGGTATCCCATTCATCGGGTGAGTGTGCGCACGGGGGAAGGGCTGGATGCCCTGCGTGACGAGGTGGAGCATCGCAGCTCCGCGTTGTCGGGGCCGTCGGGTGTGGGGAAATCATCGCTCATGAATGCGCTGTTTCCCGGTCTCGATCTGCGCACAGGCGCGGTCAGTGACAGCATGAACAAGGGTCGGCACACCACCGTGGGCGCGATGCTGCATCCGCTGCCGCATGGCGGGTTCATCGCCGACACGCCGGGGCTTCGGGAAGTGGGGCTCTGGGGAATCGATGCCCGGGATGTGGCGGGGTGTTTTCCGGAGTTCCGTCCCCTGCTGGACGAATGCCGGTTTGCCGACTGCACGCACATCGTCGAGCCGGGATGTGCGATCCGCGAAGCGGTGGAAGTCGGGGACATTCCGGCGGGGCGTTACGAGAGCTACGTGAAGCTGCGGGACGAGCTGGCGGCCTGATCGCGTGGAAGGCGATAGTTTTCCGCTGTGACTTCAGACACGACCTCCAACTCCGCTCCGCCACCGTCGCCGGATCCCGAATCGGACGAAGCGTACGTGCAGGCGATGGCGCAGGGCCTCGAACCGGCTCTGCAACATCTCTATGCACGGCATGCGGCGGTGGTGTATGGACTCGCGCTGCGTATCACGGGGGATTCCACCCTGGCCGCGGACGCCACGGTGGGGACCTTTGCACAGGCCTGGAGCAGCGCCGCACGGTATCGTGGTGTGCGCGGCACTGTGCTGGGATGGCTCACCACCATGGCGCGTATCCGCGCACTCGAGCTCCGGCGCACTGTGGGCGGGCCGGAACACGATGTGCTGGCGGGTGGGACTTCGCCGCTCGTGGTGGCGCTGCCGGAGGAGACGCAGCAGGTGCTCTCGCTGCTCTATTTCGGCGGTCTCACGCAACAGGAGGTTGCCGATCGTCTGCAGGTGCCGCTCGAGACCGTGCGCCGGCATGTGGAGAGCGGCATGCGCGCGCTGCGCGTGAAGCGGGAGGTGACATGAACGACTTCCCGTCTCTCGACGCGTTGCGTGCGGCGATGCCGGCCTATGTGCTCGGGGCATTGTCTCCGGAAGAACGGGTCGTGTACGAGCGCGCGCTGCGGTTGCCGGAAAACTCCGCCGTGCTGCGCGGCGAGTTTGACGCCTGCCAGGCGACGATGAACGTGCTGGCGAGTGCACAACCGGTGGAGCCTCCGGCGGGATTGCTGGAGCGCGTGTACGAACGGATTCGCGCGGAGACGCCGGACGTGCACGCCGCATCGGCATCTCTCGACGCCTCCGCACCCACGCTCGATCGCCGATCGGGCGAGGATCGCCGGAATGACGAGCGTCGAAACGACGATCGTCGACACGATGAGCGCCGGGAAGAAGATCGTGCTGGTGATCATCAGGAACGACGCCAGATGGATCGTCGCGCGGACGATCGCCGGCAGCAGGAGCGTCGACAGGAAGAACGTCGACATGATGAGCGCCGTCAGGACGAGCGCCGTCATGAAGAACGTCGCGCCCACGACGAAGTGGCCGCATCACGTCCTGTCGATCGCACTCCCGCGGCTCGCCCGGCACTGACCAGCCGCGCCACGCGCGCGATCACCCCACCACCGATGGCCGCGGTGGAACCACGCTCCGGATTGGTGCAGTTGGCGGGATGGTGGACGGCAGCGGTGTTGTTCGTGGCGCTGGTGAGCGTCGGATATTATGCCGCCTCATTGCGACGCGATCACGCCGAGATCGAGGGACGTCTGCGCGAGAGCCGCGTGCTGTTGTCGCGCAGCGACGCGCGACTGGCCGAGCGGGAGCGCCTCATGACTACGCTGCTGGGAGGGCGCGCGTCGGTGCTGCTCGTCAATCTGCGCAGTGAGACGCCGGAGGGTCCCGCGGCGCAGTTGTTCTGGAACACCAGGGAAGGACGGAGCATTCTGAACGTGTTCGGTATGCCCGTGTTGCCGGCCGATCGTCGTTATCAACTCTGGATGATCCGCGACGGTGTGCCCACGCCACTGGTGGACGTCACACCCAACGATGGCGGTGCGGTGCTCGTGCCGGGCATCGAGATGCCTTCGTCGCCCACCGGTGTCACGCAACTGTTCATCACGAACGAAGCGCGCCAGGGGACACCTGCTGCCCCCAGCGCGCCTCATGTCGTCAATGGTGTGATCCCGATACGGCAGCCGTAACGGTTACTTCCAACTCTTCACGTCGCCCCAGTCGCTCCAGCGGAGCGCATTGCCGCGGAAGAGCGGTGTGAGTTTCCTGATGTTCGCGGCACGGGCCGTGAGCGCGGCCTGTTCTTCCTCGGTGAAGACGCCCTCCTTGCCCACTTTGATGCCCGGCGTCTCCTGCAGCATGGCCCAGAGCGCGATACGCTCCCGGAGACGTCCGAACTGCACGGTGGTCAGCTCGGCCTTCACGGAGGCCGGTGGATCGAACGATCCGGCATCGGCATCGTGGTCGCCCGACATGCCATTCGTGGCGAGATCCGCTTCGATGAGCACCGGAGGGGTGAAGTCGAACGCGCAGGAGGCACCCACACTCAGCGCGGCCTGCCGCATCTGGATCGTCTGCAGTGTGTCCTGAACGAAGCGCATGGTGCGCATGTCCTGTTTGGAGGCCGCCTCATTGAGACGCTTCGTCAGCGGTATCTGCTGAGCCTGCAGTCGCTCCAGCGCTGCCTTGTTCTTCTCCATGGCGGCGACGATGGCCATGGGATCGGCCCCCTGGCGGGTCTGTTTCTCCAGGCAGGCCCTGTTGGTACTGTCCTTCACCGCCCACTCACGACGGATTTTTTTCGCTGCCTGACGCTTCTCCGCGTCCTCGACCCGAGGGGTGAGCGCCGCAAGCACGAGATCGATGCGATCGCCTGACAGGACGTAACTCACGGTGGTCCTGGCCGCGGTCGCGCCGCTGGCCTCGCCGGCACTGGACGTCGCATCGGAACCCGAGGTCCCCGAAGCTGCATCCTTCTTCCCGGTCACCTTCTCCTCGGCGGCTTTTTTCGCCGCCTCGGCGCCCATCTTCTTCAGTCTGCCCAACTGTGCATGCGCCGGCACGGCTGTGGCCATCGACAGCAGCATCGCCAATGGCATCGCGAACGGGATCGCGGCCAGCGTCGGCGCGCAGGTGATACGGAAGCGTCGCATGCGTCTTCTCCAGGGGTGTGAACAACATGCCAAATCAATGTGCTCCCGTGCCGGACGCAAGCTCGGCGTTGGTCGTGTGACGCAGGTGGTATTGCCGGAGGTGTTTCCGGTGACGTTCCCGGTGATATTTCCCGTCACGGCGGACCGCCGGATGCGATTCCGGCCTGGACTCAGCGACGGTCGGTTGTGCGATGCCCCACGAGGGCCAGCGGCACGCGCCGGAGGCCGTTCCAGCGCATCGTGTTGTCGCCATCCCTGCCGCCGCTCCCGTCCCGCAGGAGCAGTTGCGCGGACAGCCCTCCGTCGAGCATGACGGCGCGCGTGGCACCCAGGTCGCGCATGATCGTGGCCATTTCGTCCGTGGTGGGTCCGATGGGCAACCGGCTCCCCGCACTGCCCACACCGGCGTAGCGCGTCAATGCCAGCAGTACATGGCCGTTGGGCAACGTTCCGATGGTCAGGCGGATGTCGCGATGTTCGAGATCCACGGCGCCGGGCTGACACAATGCCGGCGGCATGCGCGCATCGTCGAGAATCAGTGGAAACGATTGCAGGACTTCCGTCCACCCGCCACGCCGCCGAGCGTCGGCGATTTCATCGGCCCGCAGAATGACCGCGCGTCCGCTGGTGTCGATGGCAAATGCCGCCGACAACGGACCCTGACCCGGCGCCTGCCATTCGCGCCCCCGGTGTATCACCCAGCCCCACGGACCGGCGTCGGTGAACTGCCCGGCATTCAGGGCCAGTGCGGCGTCGGCCGGTGCATCGTCCAGCGACCAGGGTGCCAGCGCATCACCGTCCCGTGCAATGTCCAGCGACAGAGCGATGCGCGCCGGATCGATGTCCACCACGATGATGGTGGCGGATATGGCCCGCGTTCCGAGGCGCACCGGCCACTCCGCCCACGACACGTCGCGGCCCCTCCAGCGCAGTGAGGGCGCGGACGGAGCGGGCAGAGCGTCGCTGCACGACAGCGGTTGAATGCGACGTGGTGTGCTTGGCTGAGCGGCGAGACCGCCGGGAAGTCCCGACAGGCCCGCCGCCATCAGCGCCGACCACGCTGCCGCCTTGTTCACGGCGATAGGCGTCGCGTCACCCACTGGCCGGCTTCCCGGCGATACTGGATCCGGTCGTGCAGTCGGCTGGGGCGCCCCTGCCAGAATTCGATCTCTTCGGGCACGATGCGAAATCCGCCCCAATGATCGGGCAGCGGCACATGCGCGTCGGCAAACCGGCGGGCATTGGCTTCCAGCTCCTGCTCGAGTGTCGCGCGGGAAGGGAGCACGCTGCTCTGTACGGAGGTCCATGCGCCGATGCGACTCGGCAGCGGGCGGGACTGGAAGTACTCGTCCGATTCGGTCCGGCTCACCCGCTGCACCGCGCCATTGATGCGCACCTGGCGTTCCAGTTCACCCCAGAAGAAACAGAGCGAGGCGCAGGGATTGTCGGCCAGCTCCTGTCCCTTCCGGCTCCGGTAGTCGGTGTAGAACACGAATCCCCGGGCGTCGGCGCCCTTGAGGAGCACCATGCGGGCCGACGGGTATGCATCGGGGGTGGCAGTGGCCAGGCACATCGCATTGGGTTCGAGCACCTGCGCGGCGAGGGCTTCGTCGAACCAGGTCAGGAACTGCGTGATGGGGTCGGCGGCCACGTCCTGCTCGGACAGCGAACGCTGGCGATAGTCGGTGCGGATATCGGCGATGGACATACGATGGTGCTGACGATGGTGCTGGAAGACCGTGGGACTGCAGTTCCCCTGCACACAAACGTACACTCCGTATCATGGCCTTCACGAAACTGGTGAGTCTCGAGCTGTACGCCGATCTGGTCTGCCCGTGGTGCTGGATCGGTGACCGTCGCCTCTGGCGCGCCCTGACGCAGGTGCAGGCCGCTCATCCCGAGGTGGGATTCGATCTCGTCTGGCGCCCGTTCCAGCTCGATCCCACGCTTCCGCCGGAAGGGCGGGACTGGGAAGAAGTGATCGAGAACAAGTTCGGTGGACGGGCGCGCGCCGAACCCATGTTCGCGCGGGTGGCGGAAGCGGGGGCCGCCGATGGCTGTGTCTTCGCGTTCGATCGCATCACGCGCATGTCCAACACGGCCCGGGCGCATGGCCTGGTGCTGCACGCGCAGCAGACCGAGCGCGATCCATGGCCGTTGGTGGATGCGATCTTCACCGCGCACTTCTCAGAAGGGGCGGACCTGGGCGATCCCGAAGTGCTCACCGGACTGGCCCGCGCCGCCGGATTCAGCGACGCGGACATCGAGGCCGTGGTGACGGAAGGACGGTACGACCTCGATGTGCAGCAGAGTCAGCGCGAAGCCGCGCGACTGGGCATTCAGGGGGTGCCGTTCGTGGTGCTGGACGGCCGGTACGGTGTGAGTGGCGCGCAGCCGGAGTCGGTGTTCGTGCAGGCGCTCACGCAGGTGGTGAGCGAAGCCTGACCGGGCTCGCGAGTGGGCAGCTCCTTCTGTTCGTAGACCGTGTCAGACGTCGACGGAATTTGATACTTTCTGTTCCGCGGAAGAATTTGACGACACCACCAAAGAGATGCTCATGAACGCGAACAAATTGCATGAGAAACGTCTGGAAGCCCTGTGTGCGCACACAGAACGTGGCTGGCAAGACTCCGAACATGGCTGCCTCGTCGCTCCTGAGATCGTGGCTGACGAGATCCTGGCCAAGAGTGTGCAACGCTGCAAACAGCGCGGATAGGGTATGGGTGCTTGCTGCCCTCACAGAGACCGCCGCGCGGGATCTCCACGCAATCTGGGATTACATCGCCGATGAGCGCAGTCCCGACATCGCAGATAGGATCTTTGGCGAACTATTGGACGAATGTGAGCGTCTCGCTCATGAGCCCGGCATGGGTTACACAAGGGCAGATCTCGTTCAGGATCACACCGTCGATTCTGGCAGCGCTTCAGGCTAAAGGATCGCCGTCCGATTGATTTTGGTTCTAGATCATTCGGTCAACTCCGGGGAGGTAGTTGTGTTCAGTATACGGCGCACATTCGCAGCCGACCAATCAGCATCAGTTCCCCAGACCAATCGGGCTCGCTGAAGAGCAGATTCGGACTGAATCGCGAGTATTCCGATTAGATCACCGGCCACGATCGAAGCTCTATCAGCAAAAAATAGCTGAACTGATTCTACAATCTGTGCCTCTGACATAGAATTCCCTGCCATGACTCGCCATGCATGGAGAAACTCTTGCTGCGAAAAAAGATCACGTGCGTCTGGGCGTCCGTGCGCTGTGCTCGACACAGAAATTTGTGATAAGGGTTGCAAACGGGCGGTTGGAGACGTTGTGACAGAAAGGTAGCAGAAAAGAACTTGACGCGCGATTGAAGCAGATCTACAATTCGTCGCCTTCACCTAATGAAGTATGAGGGATCATTTAACCTGTGGAGATCCGAAATATGCGGTTGGGTAGATCTTATGCGGCGTTCTTGGCAAGCATCATCTTGTCTGCTTGCGCATCGGAGACGCCGACGGTGTCCGCTCCAATTCCTGATAGAGGACAGGTACCATCGATCAGGACAAGCATAACTTCAGATGATGGGTATTACACCCTCACCGAGTTGCCTGAAGCGATGCAAGAGCCGATCTGGATTGGAGATTCCCCGCCGCTTCCGGTTGGAGCAACGTTCGTATGCCCCAATCCATTTCCACCGCCGGGCTTCCTAACTCTTCCGCCGCTTGCTTTGTGGGTTACGACTGCCCACATGGGTGGCTACCCGATCCAGCGGCGCTTTACCTTCCCATTTCCCTACACCTATCAGTACCAAGGAACGAGTGGCGGTAAGCTGTATTGTGGTTACACTACTCCACCTGCGCTATCAGCAGATGGCGATTGGGAGTTGTATGGAGGAACCTTGGTAGCCCGGAGTTCGATCGTTTGGACGTTGGCCTTCAAGGGCGGACTGCTCACTGCTGTTCGCTATGAGGGCGGAAATGCCAAGCGCATCGCCTGTGGTGGTCAATTCATCTTTGATCCGTCTCAGCCTTGTGATCCACCGGGTGGCCCATCGGATCCGGGCTACGGCGGTGGTGGATCCGGTTGTGAAAACGTTTGGTTGATCGTAGAGATCAACTATGGTGACGGAACGGGCTGGCATGAACTCTGGTCTGGATATGTCCTGGTTTGTGACTGACACCGCTCAATTCAACCGCCCTATCCGCATCTCTCCCCACACGATGAACAACACTTATCGCTGCACTCGTCAGCTTCTCGCCTCTTTGCTCCTCACGTTCGCTTTGCCGCTGGGAGCACAGACTATGACTTCTGAGGCTAACCCCGAGGCGGTCCGAACCAAGGAACTGGCACGCCGAGTAGAAGTCAGAGTCGCATTGGTAGACAAGCTGCCAATCGAATCGTCCGCTCCACTAATCTCCCGTCAAGGGTCGCAGGGCGACTTTATCCTGATGGACCGCGCAAGCATGAGTCGTGAAGGTCTAGCGAGGGCTGTGTACCACCTTGCTTTGCTCCGAGATATCCAGGGCGACACTGCTCGACTCGCAGGGAACATCCGAGTCCCTGCATCAAAGGGCGCCGACAGGATGCTCGCGCGAGAGGGGAAAGTAATTGATGGTATGTTGGCTCGGATCGAATCTGCGGATGTGAAGCAATTGGCAGTTGGTGGATCAGGCCGGGCAATTTCGGTCTACCTTCCTTCAAAGGCGATGAAGGAAGAACTGAACATAAGTGTCGCCCGAACCGTTCGACGATAGCAGTGGGCTTGAAGTGCAGAGAGCCTTCCAGAATAGTCTGGAGGGCTCTCTATTTGCATACTACTCAAACTCAAACCTTTGTCTCGACATTGTCGAGACAATCCGCGCCACATATTTGGCATGCTTGCGAACGAGCACGCGCGCGGAGAATCGGTAGCCGATGTGCCAGTGAAACGGCGCCGACCGGCGTTCGGAATTTCCAAACCCCAAGCCCCACAATACTGCGGCCCCGAGGAACTCTCCCCGTCAGACCTCAAAGATCGGTAGCGAACCACTGAACGGAATGACGGTGCTGGTCTATCCGCTTTGCGCACGCTCATCGCCGCAGCAGCGGAAGCGGATCCACCAGATCCCATTCCCCGGCATCCCGGATCATATCGCGAAGGATGCGAGTATGTCCGGCGTCGATCAGCACCAGCACCCGGGTATCGGGTGCGGTGACCGTGCGCGCAATGTTGGCGTAGATGTGGAGATTGCGGGAAAACCAGGCGCTGGTCATCTGTGCGCCGATGTACGTCGAGTCCCGCCCGATCTGCGCTGCGCGGAGGTAGTACGCATGCGCGGCGTCCATGCGCGGTTCGTTGTGCAGTGCCACCAGTTCCGGCACACTCATCGTCGGGAATGCGCGGCCGATCCGGGCGACTTCGGCCTGCACCGTCTGTCGCATCTACTGCGCGAACGGCGCGAATCCATTGGCCATCGCGAACTGCACCACGCCCATCATGTCGAGTTCCTGAGGATGGTCCACGGCATACACGTGCTGCAGTCCCAGCGACGCCGCCAGTCGAAAACCCACCTGCTCCGACTCTGATCGACTGAGCGTCTGTTCGCCGCGTCGAAAGGCGGCGTACCGGGTGTCGAGGCTTGCCTGGCGTGCGAACGGCACCTCGACCGCGACGACCGTGGGCCGGAATGCCGCGAGCAGCTCGACCAGCCGGCCACTTCCTGCTGACGCTTCGGTGCCAGGATGTCATCCGCCACGACGTTGCCCAAGTCGGCCCCGGGATTGGCCATGTGGTAGGTGCCCACGATGAGGACCGCAGGGCGCGGCTGCGCCGAGGCGGGAGCGGCCGGCAGGCCGGAGAGGATCAGCAATCCAACGAGGCATCCGAAGCGCGTACGAGGCATGGTCTACTCGGCTGGACGTGGTTGACGCGTCGCCTCCCGCGGGCGTATAGATAGACGGTCTGTCCATACGTTACAGTAAGTCTATCTATCCATCAGTCCATGCTTCCGCAACCCCCCGACTCCGCCACGCCCCAGGAGATCCCGCCCGGGACCCTCGAGATGCTGATCCTGCGCTCGCTCGCCGCGCAGCCGATGCACGGCTACGGCATCGCGCAGCATATCGAACGCCTTTCGGGCGACGTGTTCCGTGTCGAGAAGGGATCGCTCTATCCGGCGCTCGACCGTGTCCTGCGAAGCGGGTGGGCGACGGCCACATGGGGGACATCGGGGACCGGACGGCGGGCGCGATACTATCACATCACCCCCGCCGGCCGTCGGCAGCTCGGCGAGAAACGGGCGAATTTCCTCGAAGCGTTTTCGGCAATCCAGCGCATTCTCGAGGGCTGAGCGCATGGCGGTGTTCGCCGGATGGCGCTACCGACTCCGGACAGTGCTGCGGCCGCGCAAGGCCCGGGCAGAGCTCGAGGAAGCGATCCGTCTCGACCTCGAACTCGAGGCGATGCATCGTACGATGCCTCATGCGACGCATCACGCGATGCATCCTGCGATGCTCCACGCGGATGAACGCCCGGCGACCGACGAGGCTTCCCGTCTTGCCGGCATGGTCGAGGAGACCTGGGGATTGCCCGGTGTGCGAGACGTGATGCTCGATGTGCCCCACGTGCTCCGCCTTGTCCGGGCGACACCGGCCTCCACGCTCTGGATCCTCGCGGTCGCGAGTCTTGGCGTCGGGGCTATTCAGGCCGTGTTGAGCGTAGGGGCCGTCCTGCGAACGATCACACCGGCAGAGCCGCAGTTCCTGCAGGTGCTGCATCTGCTCATCGGGGCTGCGGTTCTCCTGTGGGGAATGGCGACCCTCGTCACGACGCGATCACTCGTGGCACGTACGGCCGGCCGCCGAGAGATGATGGTGGCCCGCGTATCCGCCGGGGCGGCCGTGCCGGACGTCCTGCGTCATCTGCGTTTCGAAGCGCTGATGCTGGCAGGAGGGCGGTGGTTCTGGCCGTATTCGTCGCACGGATGGCGACTCCGGTGTTCTGGGCGATTGTTCCCGATCTGTCGCTGTTCTTCGGGCAGACCATCAGTCTTCGCTGGAGTCCCTGGAACGTCGTTATCGCCGCGACGTCGGTTATCGTCCCCGGACTCGCGCTCGAGTTGTTCACCGCACGCCGGTGGTTCGGAGTAGCACCCACGGTGGTTCGTGCCGACGGCCGCTGGAAACGATCGTGGACGAAGCCCGTGTGAGGGCGCTGACGCTCGGTTTCGGTGCCAGCGCGATCGGGATCGCCAACGCGTTCTGGGCCAGTGCACGGGCCATCGCGGCGGCCGATATCGGATTTCCGGTTAACGGCCTGTTCGTGCGTGAGGCGCGTTGTTCGGTGGGCGAGACCATCGCTCCCGCGGGCGCGCTGTGTCTCGAGGCCGCCTCCGTTCCCATGACGGGTGGAACACATGAGTGGCGCCGAGTGGAAGGGATGAATGGACGTGGGGTCCCAAATGTCATCGTCCTGCGTGTCGTTCCCGGCTACTTCGAGATGCTCGGTGTGCCGATCGTGTCTGGACGGGATTTCGAAGCGGGGGAGGGGGAGGGAGCCGCGGCGCACACCGTGATCGTGTCGAGGAATTTGGCGATCGCCCTGGGCGGTGTGCGTTCGATCGTGAATGAACGAATCCGCGTGGCCGATACGATGGTGCGTGTGGTCGGCGTCGCGGGCGACGTTCGTCATTTCGGTGCCGCGGCGGGCAATCCGTTCATCGTCTATGCGCTCGATGCTCCGCGATCAACGGAGCGACACCTTCACGTGTGGCGCGAAACTGGTGTCGCCGCCGCTCCGGATCGGTATGCCCATTTCATTCGCGAGTATCATGCGGCCTACTTCGCACCGGCGTGGGTGCTGGCGACATTCGGTCTCGTAGCCTGTCTGCTTTTCTTCTTCGTGCCGGACCATGATGAACGTCTGCTGCTGACGATCGGCGGTGGCATCGGTGTGTCGGTCGTCGTGACATGGGCCATGCGCAGCCTTGTAGGGCCGCTGCTGTATGGCACGCAGGTCAGCGTTGTGCCCGTCGTATGGATCGGCACTGCGGGCGGTGTGGTGGCGTGGCTGGTACACCGCCTGCGGCAGAGGAACCGTCGCTAGTGTACCACTTGGGAGGTCGGAGATAGTCGCAGCACTGCTGCGACTATTCTCTTGAGCACCTCAGTCTCGTTGGACTTTGCTCATCACACCTCGACCAACGGCAGCGGCGCGCGCGGATACTGCTCCGGCACCCCTTCGAACGGATCGCCGGTGAACGGCTCCCCATCGGGCGTCTCGAGCACGAAGCCGGCGTCTTCGATCATGCGCATGTCGTCACGCGCCGTCTGCCCCTGCGTGGTGAGATAGTCGCCCACGAAGATGGAATTGGCCGGATAGAGGCCCATCACCTGCATGCTGCGCAGATGCACCTCACGGCCGCCACTGATGCGGATCTCCTGCGTGGGCAGCAGGAGACGGTAGAGCGTGAGAATGCGCAGGCAACGGCGCGGATCGAGTTCGCGCTTGTCGGCGAAGCTCGTGCCGGGCACGGGGATGAGGAAGTTCACCGGGACACTCTTCACATCGAGTTCACGCAGCGACAGCGCAAGATCGATCACGTCGTCGTCGCTCTCGCCCATACCGAGGATGCCGCCGCTGCACGTCTTCATGCCCGCGGCTTTCACCGCCTGCACCGTGCCCACCCGATCCTCGAACGTGTGCGTGGACACGATTTCGGGCGTGTAGTTGGCCGAGGTGTTGAGATTGTGGTTCACGGTCTCCACACCGGCTTCCTTGAGGCGCAGCACCTGCTCTTCGTTCAGCAGGCCCAGGCAGGCGCAGATCTTGAGATCGTGCTTCTCACGCACGGCGCGCACGGCATCGAGCACTTTGCCGAAGACCCGTTCACCGGGTGAGCGTCCCGAGATCACCATGCAGAGCGTGCCGGCCTTGAGCGCGGCAGCGCGGTCGGCGGCTTCGAGGATGCGCTCCTGCGCCAGCATGGGATACTTCTCGATTTCCGCCGCCGAGATCTTCGACTGCGAGCAGTACCCGCAGTCTTCGGGGCAGAGACCGCTCTGCGCGTTGAGGAGGAAGTGCAGGCGCACCCGGTTTCCCCACGTGGCGCGGCGCACCCGATAGGCCGCGGCCAGTTGATCCAGCAGCACGTCGTCGGAAGCGGTGAGCACGGCGCGCGCTTCGTCGCGCGTGAGCAGGTCACCAGCCAGGGAGCGATCGGCGAGACGCTGCCAGTCGAGGAGATGATCGGTCATCGGAGTGTCGGTCGGCGAACGGGAAATCGAGGGGCCGCGTGTCAGGACACGACGCGCGACAGAAGCTGGTCGAAACCGGCCGTGGCGGCGGTCGCCGCCAGCACATCCGGATCTTCGACCTGCTCCACCCACGGAAACTGAAACAGGGGAAGGTGCGGCAACAGTTGTTGCAGGGCCTCGAAGTTCGTGGCCCGGGAGGGATCGGTGGCGACCGGTGACTCGGGCGGGGTGAGTGCGGCGAGGATCATGCCCCTTATGCGCAGCCCCGCGGCTTCGATGGCCCGCACCGTGAGCAGGGTGTGGTTGAGCACTCCCAGCCGATTGCCGGCCACCAGCACCACTCCGGTCTGCCAGCGCACGAACAGATCGACGTAACTGGTATGGACATCGAGCGGCACCAGGATGCCACCCGCGCCTTCCACCAGTAGCAGATCGGCCTCGGCCTCCAGCAAGGCACGACATCGATCGAGCTCCGCCATCAGGACCGGCCGACCCGAGCGGACAGCGGCGATCATCGGGGCGAGAGGCTCGTCGTACGCGAAAGGGCGTACGAGATCGAGCGGCGCCGTACTGCCCGCTGCGGCGCGCAGACGTTCGGCATCGGAGTGCACCGTACCGTCAGTGGGCGAAACATCGATCCCGCTTTCCACCGGCTTCATCACGGCCACGCGCAGACCCCGTTGCCGGGCGCGCGCGGCCAGTGCGCAGGCCACCACGGTCTTGCCGACACCGGTGTCGGTACCGGTGACCGCGAGACGATCGATGAGACGATCAGTCATCGAGACGATCAATCATCGAACGGCCCGCCGGTGCCGATCGGGGCCGCACGTTCACCGCTCAGGAAGCGCTGCATGACCGTGTACACCGCATCGAGCTCACGATCGGTGGTACAGTACGGCGGCAGGCAGTAGGCCACGTTGCCGAGCGGACGCAGCAATACGCCCTGCTCCAGCGCGTAGGCGGCCAGTTCACGTCCGATGTCGCTCAGATAGCCCGGCGGTGCATCGAGTTCGACCGCGGCCACTGTGCCGATCTGCCGCACGGCACGCACGCCGGTCGTGCCCGCGAGCGCGGCGAGATGATGCATGTGCGCCACTTCGATGCGCACCCGTTCGTTTTCGCTGTCGTCGTCGAAGAGTTGCAACGACGCCAGCGCCGCCGCGCAGGCGATGGGATTGGCGGTGTACGAGTGGCCGTGGAAAAACGTCTTGCGACGATCGGTGCTGCTGAATGCGTCGAAGATCTCTTCGGTGGCCGCCGTGGCGCCGAGCGGCAGCAGGCCACCGGTGATGCCTTTGGACATGCACAGGAGATCGGGGCGCACTTCGGCGCGATCGCAGGCGAACAGCGGGCCCGTCCGACCGAAGCCGGTGAGCACTTCATCGGCGATGAGATGCACGCCGGCCGCACTGGTCCGCTGACGGATGCCCTGCAGTACGTCTTCATCCCACACCCGCATGCCACCGGCGCCGATGAGCAGCGGTTCCACGATCACCGCGGCCAGTTCGCGCCCCCGGTCGGCAATGAGTGCGTCGAGCGCGGCGAGTGTATCGCCCTCCGAGGGATCGGGCAGGCGCGCCACCTCGAACAGCAGCGGTTCGTACATGTTCGTGAACACACTGCGGGCGCCGGCGGCCATCGCGCCGAACGTGTCGCCGTGATAGGCGTGATCGAGCGCCGCGATGAGCCGCCGCGATTCACCGCGATTGGCGAACGACTGCACCGACAGTTTGATCGCGACTTCCACGGCGGTGGACCCGTCATCCGAGAAGAAGATGCGCGAGAGTCCGCGGGGCAGTCGGCCCACCAGTTCCGCGGCCAGTGCCGCCGCCGGTTCGTGCGTGAATCCGGCAAAGATCACCTGATCCAGCGTGGCCGCCTGATCGGCGATGGCCTGCACGATGTCCGGATGGCAGTGCCCGTGCGTGGTCACCCACCACGAGGAGATGGCATCGAGAATCGGACGACCGTGCGTGTCGTACAGCCAACTGTCCTTCGCCCGTGCGATGGGTACGGGCATCGGGGCCTGATGATGCTGCGTGTACGGATGCCAGACGTGCGCGGTGTCGTGCAGCAGAATGTGCTGACGCATGAGCTGACTCTGCGACTCGGCGGGGCTGTCCGCTTCGTTCACTGTATCCGATCCGTCGTCGTACACCGCCCCCGACATTCCGTCAGGCTCGTCGTCGGTGAAGTCTTCGGCAAAATCGTCCGTGAAATCGTCGAACGGATTCATCGGACCCTCAACGCGTCGCAGAGACTGGCCGCCAGCGTATCGACCAGTTCCATGGGATGCACGGCCGAGAGGGAGATGCGCAGACGGGACGTGCCCGGTGGCACCGTGGGAGGACGCACTCCGCCCACGAGGAATCCGCGCCGGCGCAGGTTGGCCACCAATTCCATCGTGCGCTTCGCATCACCGATGATCACCGGAACGATGTGTCCTTCCGCATCTCCCGGCACATCGAGACCGCCTTCACGCAGACGCTGACGCAGACGCCGCGCGCGCTCGCGCACCGCATCACGCCGCCATCCCTCCACTTGCGCGATGCGCAGGGCTTCGAGCGTGGCGGCAGCCATCGCCGGCGGCGTGCCCGTGGTGAAGATGAACGAACGCGACCGACTCACCAGCAGTTCCACCAACTCCTGCGAGCCACCCACGTAGGCGCCCACCGTGCCGAGCGCCTTGCCCAGTGTACCGACCACTACGTCGATCTGTCCGTCGACACCGAAGTGTTCGATGGTTCCCGCACCGGTGGCCCCGAGCACACCCGTCCCATGCGCGTCGTCGACATACGTCCACGCCTGATGTCGGCGCGCCAGCGGCACCAGCCGGTCCAGCGGGAACATGTCGCCGTCCATCGAGAACACCCCTTCCACCACGATCAGTGCGCGGCGGAAACTGGCACGCTCGGCTTCCAGCATGGCCGACAACGCATCGAGATCGTTGTGCGGGAAGATCCGCACCTGCGCGCGCGAGAGCCGGCACCCGTCGATGAGTGACGCGTGGTTGAGCGCGTCTGAGTAGATGACGTCCCCATGGTCCGCCAGCGCGGCAATCACCCCCACGTTGGCCATATAGCCCGACGGGTACAGCAGGGTGAAGTCGACCTGCTTGAGACGGGCGAGCGTGTGTTCGAGGGTCTCGTGAATCGGATGATTGCCCGAGATCAGGCGGGCCGCGGCCGCGCCGGTGCCTTCGGCCTGCAAAACGGCCCACGCGGCACGCGCCACGCGCGGATCGGCGGCGAGACCGAGGTAGTCGTTGGATGCAAAATCGGCGACACGCTCGCCGTTGAAAATGACCGTGCCGGCACGACGCTGCTGCGCCTGACGCAGCGCGCGCTTGAGCCCCGCGGTTTCGAGGGCCCGCAACTCCTCGTCGAGCGCGGCGCTCATCGTGGACGGGGGCAACGTCATGGATGTCTCACGGGCCTTCGATTCAACCAGCGGTTCAGCCATCGTTCAGCGAATGACGAAGGTGAGTTGCGTCTTCGTCGGATGCGCCGAACAGGCTCCGCCGAATGTTCCGGGCGGGACCGTGTAGTCGGTACGGCCGCCGGCGGGAATCGTGAACATCGCCAGCTGATGTTTCACCGTGTCGTCGTTGACCACCCGGATGGTGCGGCGCGCGCCACTGCCGCCCACGAAGACGGTGTCGCCGAGTGGGTTGGTGCGTCCCAGGGCATCGGTGACTTCGGCGATACCGCCGCGGCGCACGCGGATGAGCGTATCGGGGCGCGGCCAGGTGAGCCAGGCGATGGTCGCGGTGAGCACGATCAATCCCGTGATGCCACCAAGACGGGCCGGATTCATGGCGCGCGCACGGGAATCATGAGTGGAATCAGGTCGCCGCTGGAGAGCTGCAATACCAGCGGAACACTGTCGCCCACCATCAGAGCGCGATGCAGACCGATGAGCATCACATGCAGACCGCCCGGCCCCATCACCAGCGAATCACCGGGCGCGATGGGGACCGACGGGCGCGGCGTCATGTGCATCATCCCATCGTGCTGCATCGTTTCGTGCAGTTCGACGGCATCCGCAGCCGTGCTGGCGGCTCCAGCGATCTCCACTGGATCGGGGTTCCCGTTCACCAGCGACACGTAGGCGCCGCCCGTGGCCGCGGAGTCGGCGATGCGTGCCCAGGCATCGCGCACGGTGATGCCATGGATCACGGGCGACGGCGCCGCCGCGGCTGGAGTCGGGGACATCTCCGCGTGTTGTTCCGTGTCACCACAGGCGATGCACAGCGGCGCCAGGACGAGCATGGCTACCACCGATCGAGGGAGAGAGCGAAGCAAGGCAGGAAACCTCGGGGAACGTCGGGAACTTTCAGAGCAGGCGATCGAGGTCGGCGGCGAGCGCCTCCCACGGTGTGCCGAACGGATAGAGCGCGACGAGACGCCCCTGGTCGTTCACGAGAAACACCTGCGCGGAGTGACTGACGAGATAACCATTGGCCGTGGGGACATCCTCCCGGGCCGCCGCCACTCCGAACGCTTCCATGATGCGGGCCGTGGTGAGACCATCCCCCGAGACGCCGATGAAGCTCGCGTCGTACTGTTTGGCGTACCGTTCGGCGACAGCCGGCGTGTCCCGTTCCGGATCGACGGTGACGAAGACGAACCGCACGCGCGCCGCGTCGTCACCGAGCTTCGCCTTGACCCGCTTCCAGTCGGCGAGGGTGGTGGGGCAGACGTCCGGGCAGTGCGTGTAGCCGAAAAACAGCACCATCGGCCGACGCGACTCGGGCGTGGTGCGGTACGGCGTGCCGTCGGCCTGCGTGAATTCGAACGTCGGCATGTCGCGCGGCGGATCGATGGCCATGCCCTGGAAACCACCGCCCAGGTCGCAGGCGGCGAGCAGCAACGCCGCGAAGCCCAGGAGTCGCCGTCCGCCCGCGCGTGCCGCTCCCCTCAGTCCGCCGCGCACCGCGCGCACAGACCGTACAGCACGACTTCGTGACTCTCCAACCGGAAGCCAGCCGGCGCCAGGTCCCGCAATTCCCCGGGACACCCGTGGATCTCGAAGACGCGGGTGCAGGTGCGGCACCGGAAGTGGTGGTGATGCTCGCTGCCGGAGCGCTCGTAGCGCGGCGGTTCGCCCGGGAGTTCCACCGGAACGAGCCACCCACTTTCCACCAGTGAGTTGATCGTCCGATAGACCGTGGCGATACCGAGTTTGGCGATGCGATTCCGACCGGCTTCGAGAACCTCAGCCGGCCCCAGGGGGCGCGGGATCTCCTCGAAGACCTGCCGGATGGCGTCCCGCTGCTTCGTGTTGCGTTCCATTCCCCAAATATGGCAGCCGTCCACCTCGATCATAGTGGCGGGGCTCCGTCCGCCGCCCTTGATTTCCGCGCATGAATCCTTTTGCGGGAACCGGGCTGGCGGATGCCCATGTCGATGCCCAGGTCGATGCGCACGACGACCGTACGGATCGTGCCCAGGACAGCGCTCTGGAACGACCCCGTACGCGCTGGACACGATGGTTGCTGGTGACGGCGGTGGTGGTGGGCATCGCGCATGTGCTCGATCCATGGGCATGGCAGCTCCGCATGCCCACCGTCTACGAGAAG